>JAJYDP010000663.1 GCA_021777365.1 Chloroflexota bacterium
CGCGACGGCGGGAGCGCGATCTACCTCGACCAGGCCGAAAGCCCCCGGACCCTTCGGGTCTCGGGTTGGTTGGGACGCCGGATCCCCCTCGCCTCGAGCGCCAGCGGTGCCGCCCTGACGGGCAGCGGAGTGCACGTCGTGTCGGGAGCCGTTGAACCCGGCGTGATCGCGGTGGCCTGCCGGATCGCCGGCCCCCGGTCGGTCGACGCTGCGGTAAGCGTGACCGCTCCGACGATCCGCCTGCGCGCGCTTCGCCTGGAGCGTGCGAAGGCGGAGGTGGCCGCCACAGCCGCGCTCATCGGCGAAGCCCTGACCGCTTCGGCGACACACAGCCCGGGCCCGGAACCACGACCACATGGCACTGCGGGGAGGCCGCGACCACAGCGGTCGGATGCGACCCGGGCGCACGGTGCCTCAGCGAGACGAATGCCCGCTGAAGGCGGCGGACGAGACAAGAAGGCGAGGTGACGCTGCCGAACAGCAACACCCGCCGACAATCGGGCAACGGAGGCGTGACAAGGGGGCAGGAGACAACCGATGGTACTGCGTTCAAACAGAGGACCCGTGGCCCTGGCGGCCGGGCTCCTCGTCGTGAGCACCATGTTGGCGGCGTGTTCGTCGGCCGGGTCGACTGGGTCGAGCGGCCCGATCAAGATCGGCTTCTTCGCTCCGGAATCCGGCTTCGCCGCGGCGGACGGCCAGAGCGCCTATGACGCAGCGCAGCTCGCCGTCAAGGACATCAACGCCGCGGGCGGGGTCCATGGCGTGCAGGTGTCGCTCGTCAATTACGACGACGCGAGCGACGTGAAGCAGGCGGTGTCGATCGCGACCAAGCTGGTCACCCAGGATAAGGTGACGGCGGTCGTCAGCGGCTCGTACAGCGACCAGACCCTGGCTGCAGCACCGATCTTCCAGCGCAACAGCATGCCGATGCTCGCCGCCTACGCGGTCAGCCCGGGGATCCCGGCGACCGGCGACTACATCTTCCAGCAGGACTTCACCGGCGTCGTGGAAGGGGCGGCGGCTGCCTATGCCCTGGTCAAGGACCTGGGCTCCATGAAGCCCGCCATCGTGGCCATCAAGAACGACTTCGGCAGCGCCCTGGTGCAGGGCTTCACCAAGGAGGCCCAGGCGCTGGGGGCCACCATCGTCGCGTCCGACTCCAACGACTTCGGCGAGAAGGACTTCACCCCGATCCTGCAGCGCGACCAGGGCAAGGGCGCCGACGGCGTCTTCATGGCCCAGTACTACACCGAGGCGCAGCAGTTCATCGCCGACTGGAACTCGCTCGGGCTGAAGCTGCCCCTGGTGGGGACCGAAGGCGTTGACTCCACCACCCAGTTCTTCCAGCCGGTGGGCGCCGCGGCGAACGGGATGGTCTTCACCACGCCGTTCAACCGTGACAGCACCGAACCGGTCGTGCAGAACTTCATCAAGGCGTTCACCGCGGCCTACGGGCACGCGCCCGACATGGTGGCGGCGACGACCTACGACTCCTTCATGGTGCTGAAGGACGCCCTGCAGAAGGGCACGTCCCCGCAGCAGATCCGCGACGGCATCGCTGCCACCAAGAACTACGTGGGCGTGACCGGTACGATCCAGTCCTACAACAGCACGGGGGAAGTGGTGAAGGCGGTCGACCTCGAGATCATCAAGGACGGCGCCGTCCACCACTACGGCGAGGTCACCGACCCGTCGATCATCACCCCGTGATCGCGGCCGGCTGACCTGCGTCGAGGCGAGCGAGGGATGGATGTCGTCGCATCGAGCGTCGTCCAGGGGATCGTCCAGGGTTCCCTGTATGCGCTGATCGCGCTCGGTCCCTCGCTCACCTACGGCCTGTTGCGCATCCTCGACGTGGCCAACGCGGCCGGCCTCGTCCTGGGCGCCTATGTCGGCGTGGAGGCATACGGCGCCACCGGCCAGTGGTGGGTGGCCCTCCTCGCCGGCGCCCTCGCCGGTGCACTGCTCGGCTGGCTCCTGCAACGCCTGCTGTACCGGCCCATCCTGGGTCGCGGGCCGATCGTCCCGCTGATCGCCGGCATCGGCGTGTTCATCGCGGCGGAGGAAGCGTTCCGCCTCGTCTTCGGCCCCTACAACCGCTCGTTCCCCGCCGCGGTCCCGCTGCCATCGTTCGAGCTCGCCGGTTCGCGCCTTGCAGGGGTGGACGTCCTGGTGGTGCTGGTCGGCATCATCGCCTTCCCCGCCACGTGGTGGGTGCTGCGCCGGACGTCGCTCGGCCTCGCCTGGCGGGCAACGTCGCAGGATGCGGAGACGGCGCAGGCGGTGGGCATCAACAGCGGCCGCGTGATCGCCTCCATCTTCCTCATCGGCTACGCCCTCGCCGCGGTCGGCGGGGTGTTGCTCGGCATCACCTATAACAGCGTCTACCCCACGATGGGCGACATCCCCGCGTACAAGATGCTGGCGATCATCGTGCTGGGTGGGCTGGGCAACCCGTTGGGCACCATCGTGGCGGCCATGCTGCTGGGCCTGCTCGAGACGTTCGTGGTCGCGTACTTCGGGTTCGTGCTGCCGCGTGACGCCATCGCGTTCATCGCGCTCATCCTGATCCTGCTGGTCCGCCCGCAGGGCCTCCTGCCGGGCGACGTGGTGGTCCAGTGAGCCTCGACTACGTCATCGTCGTGCTGGTGACGATCGCGATCTATGCCATCCTCGTCGTCAGTCTCAACATCGTGGCGGGGTACGGGGGCCAGCCGAACCTCGCCCAGGGGGCGTTTCTCGGGATCGGCGCGTACTTCGCGGCGGTGTTGTCGGTCACGTACGGCTGGTCGTTCTGGGCCACGGTCCCCGCGGCGACGGTGGCGGCGGGCCTGGCCGGGCTCCTGCTGGGCGCCATCAGTCTCCGGCTGCGCGAGGACTTCCTCGCGGTCACGACCATCGGGCTCAACTTCGTGGTCGTCGCCATGTTCCAGTACGTCCCCTTCTTCGGCGGCGCCGTCGGCGTGTATGCCATCCCGCTGCCGACCATCGGCAGCCACCAGTTCGGTGACGCCGACTTCCTCGCCGTCGGCCTGACCATGCTCGCGGTCGTGGTGGCGCTCTCCTGGTACCTCGAACGCACCTGGCTGGGTGCCGCGATCATCGCGATTCGCGACGACGAGACCGCCGCGGCCGCCACCGGAGTCCCCGTCGCGCCCTACAAGATCGCGGCCTTCGTGCTGAGCTCGGCACTGGCCGGACTCGCGGGCGCCTTGTACGCGCCGTTCATCTCGGCCGTGACGCCCTCGAGCTTCGGCTTCAGCGAGTCGGTGGTCATCCTCGCCATGCTCGTCTTTGGCGGCATGGGGCTCATCCGCGGCGCACTCGCCGGCGCAATCGTGCTGGGCGCGCTGCCCGAGGTCTTCCGCTTCATCTCCGACTATCGGCTGCTGGCCTTTGGCGCGTTGCTCGTCCTGATGCTGCGCTTCCAGCCGGAGGGGCTGCTCGGCAAG
>JAJYDP010000664.1 GCA_021777365.1 Chloroflexota bacterium
GAGTCGGGCAGCACGAGATCGTTCTCCTCGCCGCGGCCGATCCGCACGCTCGGCGCACGGAGAGGGAACTCACGTGGCGCGACGCCCGGCGACTCCACCCGCAGCGTCGCGTACGGCACGCGGGCCTGCGGCACCTCGAACACCATCGTCGCGCCGGACGGAGCCTGCCCGAGATCGCCGACGGGTGCGCCGCCCGGTCGACCCACGGCTCCCGCCCGCGCGTGGCCGCCGTCGGTCCCGAAGCCCGCCTCCACGACCAGATCGCCGGCCGCCACCCTCGGGTCGCCGACGAGCTCGACGGTCGGCCGCCCCGGCAGCCGGTACCCCTGGCTGCGGGCGTGGGCGACGAGGGCGACGGCAAAGGACGGGACAGTGTCGCCGAGGCCGGCGAGGTCGCCGGGGTTCACCCTGACGGTGTACCGGTCCGGCGCGTATCCGCCCCGCGAGTGCTGCGCGCCGTCCATCGCGCGTTCGAGTCGATGGCGCGCCTGGACGGGCTCGACGCCGGTCCCGAACAGCCGCGCTGCGGGACGCTCGAAGATGCGCTCGAAGAGCCGCTCGAGCGCGGCGAGTGGGCCGTTCATCGGATGGCCGAGTCTAGCACTCGGACCCCGGGGCTCCGGGAGCCTCCGGCCGGTGGCGGCCCGGCGGCCGCGAGAGCGGGACGTTTGGGCCGCCCCGCGGCCGACGGACGTCGGGTATGACGCGCGCGCAGATGCCTGTAATCTGTAGGCTGCTCTGCCAAGCTGTAGGCCGCTCTGCCAAGCAAGGGTTCGTTGCTGGATGTCCGAGATCCTCACCGAGTCGTACTGCGAGCGGTGCGGCGCCAAGTTCACGTTCGAATCGGCTGCGCCCGCCAGCGGCCCGCTGTCCCGTGCCCAGACGCTTGCGCGCGGCGTCCGCAACTACCTCACCTCGGACGAGTCCCTCGACGAGGCGCTTGCCGAGGCCCGCCGCGAGCGTGAGCGGCAGGCGTCCGGGATCCAGCTGCAGGCATTCCACGACACCTTCAATTTCTGCTTCACCTGCCGCCAGTACACCTGCCGCGACTGCTGGAACGAGGCCGCGGGACGGTGCCGCACGTGCGCGCCCATGCCCGGCGTTCCCGACCCGCTCGAGCAGCGCGAACTGCAGGCCGCGCTGAGCAGGCTGGAGGCCATCGCGGAACCGGCGCCGCCGGCCGTCCGGGGCCTGGAGCCGTCCGCCGCGGAGGCACTACCGCAGCCGGCAGCAGCGGTCGAGGCCGTGCGTGGAACCGAGATCCAGGTCCAGGTCGCGATCGAGCCGCCGATCGAGCTCGAAGCGCCGGCCGAGATCACCCCCGCCGCCGAGGCAGCGGCGCCGGCCGAGATCACCCCCGGCGCCGAGGCAGCGGCGCCGGAGGCCGAAGTCCCGACCGAGGCCGCGGCCGCGGCCCCGGTCGCGGCCGAGGTCGAGACCCCTGTCGAACAACTGCCCGACCTGCCCGGACCCCCGTTCCCCCGGGCCGCGACGGAGGCCCCCCTCGAGCCCGAGACCCGCGCGCCGGTGGAACCCGCGCAGGTGCCGCCACCGCTCGAGGAACCGGCACCTGCGCCGCTGCAGCGGCCGCGGGGCCCCCTGCGTCCACCCCGCATCCCGCTGCGCCCACCCCAGCCCGCAGCTCCCGGCACGACACCCTGGCAGATCGTCGCCCCGGACGAGACACCGGCCGCCCCCGCCGGCTGGCCTCCCACCCCCCGGGAGCGCCCGTACGAGCCCAGTACGGCGTCGTCCGCTTCCATGGCCCGCCTGCTCCATCGCAGCGAGACCCCGCATCCGCAGGTCTCGTTGCGCGTAACTCGGAGCGTCTGGGAGGAATCCACGCGCGATCTCGTGACCCGTCCCGGCTCCGGGATCCAGGCATGTACCGGCTGCGGCCTGCCGCTCTCGGCGAGCGCCCGCTTCTGCCGTCGCTGCGGGGCGCGCCAGGCCTGACACCCGGCGCGTGGTCGTCGCCCGCGCCGCCGAACGCCTCAATCCATCCCGGGCGTCGCCGGGACCCCCTGCGCGTCCCGTCGCCTGCACGCCCACAACCCCGCCATCAGGATCACCCGGAAGACCCACGCGAGCCAGAGCAGCGTGCCGATGACGGCCGTGACCGTCCCGAACACGTTCAGTGCCCCCACCAGGCGCGGCGCGATCAGCGCGTAGGCCGCGGTCATGACCGCCACGGTGGTCCCGGCGACGAACGCCGGCACACCCGCCTCGCGCAGGGTCGGGGGCGCCGTCGGAACGACCCGGTAGACGACCAGGACGACGCCGCTCGCGATCACGGCGCCGGCGACCGGGTTGGCGATCCGCCAGGCAGTGACGTCGGCCGGGAGCAGGTGGCTCTCGACCGCTGACCACACGGCGCCGAGCACGAGGAGGACGGCGACCGATCCGAAGATCAGCGCCACCGCCAGCATCCCTCGCAGCCGGCGCTCCACCATGCCGCGTGGGCGCCCGCCGGGGAAGACCCGGCGCAGCGCGTCGTCGAGCGCCCCGTACACCCCGCCGGTGGTCCACGCCAGCCCCAGGAGGGCGAGCGTCGAGTACGTCGCCCGGCCGGAGGACAGCTCGCGCAGCATGCTCCGCACCGGCACCTCCAGGCCGGGCACCAGCCCCCCCGCACGCTCGACGATCGCCGTCCGTACGGTCGGATCGTCGGAGAGGACGCCCACCCCGACGGCAAGCAGCAGCAGCGTCACCAGGAACCCGACCAGCGCGCGGAGTGCCAGGGCCGCCGAGAGCAGGTCCCCTCCGATCTCCGAGAACTCGTCGAGCAGGTCGCGAAGCTCGACCGCGTGCTCGTCGCCCCCGACACGCGCGATCAGCCGCGCGAGCCTGGACCCCGCGCGCGGCTCGAGACGCCGGAGCCGGGCCCTGTCCTCGCGGCCCGCGCCCAACTAGTCCTCCAGCCCCTCGAACAGCGCCTCCTGCCCGGGCGCGTCGGAGGGGGCCGGGAGCGGCACGTCCGGTATCCCTCCCCGTCCCCGCGGGCGCAGCATCGCCCTGACCTGGGATCGCCGCACGTAGATGAGCCGCCCGGGACGCGCACTCTGGATGCGTCCCTCCCTGGCCCACCGCCCCAGGGTCGACGGGCTCACCCGGATGTTCGCGGCGGCCAGGATACGGGCGGCGTCCGCCAGGGTGATCCAGTCGGACGGCGGCTTTGGCACGTCAGTGGGCGTCCGACCTGCCCGCGTCGCCCCCGCTCGCCTTGGGCGTCCCTGCGCCGGCGTCTCCCGGGGTCGCGGCCTCGCCGCCTCCGCCCGACGCATGCTCGCCCGCGTGCTTCCGGGTCGCCTTCGCATGGCTCGACGCCCGCGCGTCCTTCTTGGCCCAGCCGGAACCCTTGAACACGATCGCGGGCGGCGACAGGAGCTTGCGCATGGGCCCGCCGCAGACCTCGCAGGTGGACGGCCCGTGGGCGTGGATCCCGTGCATCAC
>JAJYDP010000025.1 GCA_021777365.1 Chloroflexota bacterium
CCCCTCGCCGCTCATCACCAGCCGGAACCCTTCTGCCGCATGCATGTGGGGGATGTACGTGCCGATCGTGCCGATGATGCCGCCGGACAGGTAGGAGGGCTCGAAGCCGCCCATCGGGAAGATCCCACTGATGAACGGCAGCACGAACGCGACCAGGGTGCCGAGCGTGTCGGCCTGCCGCCCGGTGCGGGTGATCACGCCGAGCAGCAGCCCGAAGGTGGCGACCACCAGGCCCAGCGCCACCGAGACGGCGAGGAGCCCGGGGAGCGAATTGCCGAGCTCGAGCCTGAAGAGCGCGGCGCCGATCCCGAAGAGGAACACCACCTGGAGCACGACGATGATCGCGTAGGCCACCATCGGCCCCGCGATGATCGACGCTCGGCTGAGCGGCGAGGCCAGCAGCCGCCGCAACGTGCCTTCGTCGCGCTCCCGGTGGAAGGTCTGGCCGATGTGGCCGGTGAGGAAGAAGGCGAACATCACGGCGAACGCCGGCATGAACGAATCGATCAGGTTGACCGGGGCCGTGTTCGCCCCCGTGCCCTCGCTGACGACCGCGATGGGCGGATCGTTCTGCATCGCCTGCAGCTGCGTCATGATCGCCCCCACGGTCTGGGCCTGGACCGCCTGGACCATCTCCGGCGGCGCGGTCTTCAGCAGGCCGACCTGGTCGAGGAACGTGCGCACTCCCTGGGCAAGCTCGCCCTCGAGTGCGACGGGCGAGGCGGCGAAGTTGGCGAGGCCCACGACGACGTCGGAGATGGACCCCTGCGCGGGATCCACGACGACGCTCACCTGCCGGGGCTCGTAGGCGTCGATGCCCGCGCTGAAGCCGGCCGGGATGATGATGGCGGCGGCCCGCCGGCCTTCGGCGACGCGGCGGTCGGCCTCGGCGGCCGAGTCCAGCTCCTCGACGTCGAGCATGGCCATCTGCTGCAGCGTATCGGCCACCTGCCGTCCGTAGGCGCCCTGGTCCTCGTTGACGACGAAGACCCGGACGGTGATGGGAGTGGCGCCGGTGGCCAGGTCGGCGGCGCCCTGCTGGGACAGGCTGAACAGCGTGGAGAACACCAGCGGCAGCAGGAACAGGATCGCGAGCAGGCCCCTATCGCGGAAGGTCACCTGGAGCTCCTTCCAGGTGACGGCGAGGGTGGTGCGGATCGCGGTCACCGTCTCTCCCTCACTCCCATTCGAACCGCCAGGCGCCGACCGCAAAGAACACGGCGGAGAAACCCAGCAGGACGAGGATCGAGTCGAGGACCTCCGGCAGCCCCTGGCCCCGCGTGAGGAGGTCGTAGAAACCGGTCACGGCCCAGTAGTGCGGGGTGATCTGGCCGATGGTGGCCATGCTCTCGTTGACCAGGAACAGGGGGATGAAGCAGCCGCCCAGGAACGCCATCACCCAGAGCGTGAGGCCGGCGAGCCCCCCGATCTGCGCCTCCGTCCGGGCGATGGCGGCGATCAGGATGCCGAGCGAGGTGCAGCACAGCGCGACGGCGAGGACGAGGAGCGCCAGGGCCGGGAGGTCGTTGCCCAGGCGCAGGGCATCGAGGCCCATGAGGGGCAGGAGGAACATGCCGGCTGCGAACAGGAACACGACCTGGACCACGACCACCACGAAGTTGGGGATCAGCTTGCCGATCAGCATCGACCACTTGCCCAGTGGCGCGGCCAGCAGACGGCGGAACGTGCCGGTCTTCTTCTCCTCGTAGATCGACCGGGCGGTGATCTGGGCGGTCAGGAAGATGAACAGCACGGCGAAGCCGGGCACGCCGATCTGGACGCCGGAGATCGTGACCTGCTCCTGCTGTCCGAGTGAGGCCGGCTGCGACTCGACGACGGTGACCAGCGGCCGGTCACGCGACGCCTCGAACTGACGCTGCGCGATGGGGATCGCGAGATCCGCCGACGTGGCGGGGTCGAACGACGGGTTGCTCTGCTGCATCCGTGCCAGTCGCTCCAGGCTGGCGACGATCTGCCCCTCGAGCGACATGGTCCTGGTCACGCCGGCGACCGCCATGGCGACCGCCTCGCTGGTCCCGCGATCGAGGCTGTTGTTGACCAGGCGGAGCGTGGCCGGCGTGCCCGCCGCGACGTCGGCACTGAAGCTGGCCGGGATCACGAGCATCCGCCCGATCTCCCTCGTCTCCAGCTTCGCCAGGGCGTCGGTCTCGCTGTACAGGGTCACGTCGATGCTGGCGCGACGGCCGAGGTTGTCGAGCAGCGCCGTCGCCACGGGCCCGCCGGGATCGTTGTTGGCGACCGCGAGCTGCAGGCGCGAGGTGCCGTCTCCCGTGCCGCCGCCAGAGAGCCCGGACACGCCGAGGTACACCATGATGAACACGATCGGCAGAAGGAACGCGCCCACGAGGGCGTTGCGGTCCCTGAGCAGGATCAGGAGGTCCTTCCGGGCGACGCTCAGCATGGCGTGACCGTCACCCTTCCCGCTACTCGCGCAGCTTCTTGCCGGTGAGGTGGAGGAAGACGCTCTCGAGGTTGGGCTCGAAGATCTCCACCGACGTGAACGCCACGTCCAGCGTGTTCAGGTACCCCACGACCTGGACGAGGGCGTCCTGGCTCCGCCGGGTCTCGATCTTGAGAAGGACCGGACCCGGGTGCGCGGCCTGGGGCGGGTGCGCCTCGGCCTCACCCCGGCTCGCCGGTGGCGGGCCCTCCGCCAGCACGCGGGCGGCGCCGGACACGGCCGGCAGGGCCCTGATCGCGGCCAGCATCTCGTCGTCGAGCCGCTCCAGGCCGAGCTGGATGACGCCGCCGCCCAGCATGCCGACCAGATTCCGGATCGTGTCGAGCGCAATGATCCTGCCCTGATCGACGATTGCGACCCGGTTGCAGAGCAGCTCCACCTCCTCCATGTAGTGGCTGGTGTAGACGATGGTCATCTGCCGCTCGCGGTTGAGCCGCTGGACGCTCTCGAAGATGTGGTTCCGGCTCTGCGGATCGACACCCACGGTGGGCTCGTCGAGGAACAGGAGCCGCGGTTGGTGGACCAGGCCGGCGGCGATGTTGACCCGCCGCTTCATCCCGCCCGAGTACCGCTCGATCGCCTCGTCAGCGCGGTCGGCGAGCGCGACGATCTCGAGCACGTCGTCCACCCGCTCGCGGAGCTCGCGGCCCCGCAGCCCGTAGATCCGCCCGAAGAACTGCAGGTTGGCCCGGGCGCTCAGCGTGGGATACAGGGCGAGGTCCTGGGGCACGAGGCCGTTGATCTTCTTCACCTCGGCCGGCTCGGCAACGATGTCGTGCCCGCCGATCCGGGCCGTGCCCGAGGTCGGCTCGAGCACCCCGGTCAGCATCGAGATCGTCGTGGTCTTGCCCGCGCCGTTCGGGCCGAGGAGCCCGAAGACCTCACCCTCCTCAACCGAGAAGCTGATCCCGGCGACCGCGACGTGATTGCCGTACGTCTTGACCAGGCTGTCGGCCTCAAGGATCGCCGGCATGTCGCACCCCCCCCGCGACCGGGCGCGAGACGATCGAGCGGGAGATCCGCCGGGTTGTTGTTCGCGGTCCTGGGCGTGGACCGCCGGGCGAGCGCCCCGCGCCAGTCAACAGGGTGCCGCAGCGCCAGCCCGATTCCTAGGGGCAGAGGTCACATGGTGCCCGGGTGGGCGCAGGTTCAGCCGACGAGCGTCTCCAGCACGGCGGCGACGCCGGCCAGGCTGACCAGCGCCCCGAGCCCGATCCGGAAGGGACGGGGCCGGACGAAGCGGTGCGCCCAGAAGCCCGCGGCCAGCCCCACGACGATCGCGGGGACGGTGGCGGCGAAGACCTGGAGCTGCGCCACGTGATAGGCGCCCTGCCAGGCCAGCGGCGCGAGCCGGACCAGGTTCGTCACCGTGGCGATCACGGTGAAGCGGTTCCGGAAGTCGGCGGGGTCCTCGCTCGAGGGACCCAGGAAGAGCATCAGCACCGGGCCGCCCATACCGAACAGGCCGCTGAGAATCCCGGCCAGGATCCCGGCCGGCAAGGCGAGGAGCAGCGCCCGCCGGGACGGCGCTCCCCCGTTCGATGAGCCCCGGGCAAGGTAGGCGCCGGCCCCCGCGATGGCGATCCCCATGAGCAGCTGCAGGTGGCCCAGGTCGACGCGCGGCAGGAGCAGCGCGAAGACGACGGTCGCGGGCAGGAGGCCCGCGAGCAGCAGCAGCGTCAGCGGCTCCAGGCGCAGGGAGCGGGCGAGCATGCCCACCAGCAGGAAGCTCGCCAGCACGTTCGCGAGGGCCATCCAGTAGAGGCCGTCGAGCAGCGTCAGACCGCCGCTCAGGCCCAGCGGGATGGCGAGAGCAAGCAGCGCGTTGAACACGATCGCGCTCGCGGCACCCGTGAGGCCGCGCACGAAGAAGGCGATGAGCGCGAAGACGCTCAGCACGATGACGTCGGCGAGCACTGCGTCCCTGTCGGCCGGGTGATGCGTCTGCCGGGGGATCCGGCGACGGGGCCCGCGCTGCGCGATCCCGTGCGATTGTCAGGCATCCGGCACGGGCGCATCGCGGCAGACCGACCAGCGGCGGCCACCGACCGCCTGTGCGGCTTCCCCGTTGCGGCGGCCGGTTCCGGTTGCGCGCCACCGGACGCGGGGCGGGACGGCGCGGGCCGAATGGCACTTGGACCCTACGGAGGGTCCCGGTGACATGTGGTCAGACGACTGGCGTCTGGTGGCCGGTGGCGTCGGGACCCTCGATCGTGCCATCATCGGGCGACTCGCTCGCGAACTCCGACCAGCTGCCGCCCCGCGGTTCACCCGGCGCACGCGACACACCCGGCGACCCGGCCGCCATCGGCGCAGTCGGCGGTCCAGGAGGGGGAGCCTATCGAAGCCACGAGCACCCCACAGGCCCGGCCCAAGCCTTGACAACAGCATCCGCCCAGAGGGGAGAGAGAATCCCGGAGGGGAGAGGGAATATGGACACCGTTCGAGGGCGACGTCTGACCTTCCTGGCGATAGCGGCGAGCGTCGCGCTCCTGGCCACCGCCTGCAGCAGCGCGGCGACGAGCGCCCCGGCGTCGGCGGTCGCTCCGGCTGCATCCACGGCCGCGAGCGTCGCTCCGGCCGCGCCGAGCGTCCCGGCATCCGCCGCTCCCGCCTCGGCGGCTCCCGCCGCGAGCACGGCAGCCGCGGCGTCGACGCCGCTCAAGGTGGCCCTGGTGGCCCCCAGCGCGCGGAACGACCTGAGCTGGACCCAGACGATGGTGGCGGCGCTGCAGAGCCTCCAGCAGAGCGACAACCTGCAGATCGCCATCTCGGACAACCAGTTCGTGGTCTCCGACGCGGGCAACATCATTCGCCAGTACGCGTCCGAGGGCTACAACCTGATCATCGCCCACGGGTCGCAGTACGGGTCCACCATCCAGCAGCTGGCCCCGCAGTTCCCCAGGGTCTCCTTCGCCTGGGGCACCGCGGGCTCCACCTACAACCTGCCCAACGTCTTCGCCTACCTCGCCGCCGCGAACGAGGGCGGGTACGTGGAGGGCGCGATGGCGGCCATGCTGAGCAAGCCCCACATCCTGGGCGCGATCGGCCCCATCGCCGCGGGTGACGACAAGCTCTTCATCGACGGCTTCGCGGCCGGCGCCAGGGCGGTCGACCCGAAGGTCACGATCCACCCGGTCTACACCGGCTCCTACAGCGACGCCAGCCTGTACGCCACCGCGGCCAAGACGTTCGTGGCCGGTGGCGCGGACGTGCTGGCCGGCACCACCCAGGCCTCGTCGGGCGCCATCGGCGTGGCCGCCTCGAACCACCTGCCCTGGTTCGGCAACGACTGGCCCATGGACACCCTCGCCCCGAAGAGCGTGGTGGCCACCGAGGTCTACAACTGGGCCCCGGCGCTCCACCAGATGTTCACCGAGATCCGGGGCGGGACCCTGGGCGGCGCCACGTACTCGATCACGCTCGGCAACGGCGGCGAGGTGATCCAGTACAACGCCGGGTTCGCCCTGCCGGCCAACGTGAAGGCCAAGGCCGACGCGCTGGTCAAGGCCATCACCGACGGGACGCTGACTCCGCCCCAGTAGGCAGATCGCCGGGCGGCGGCTCGGTGCCCGCGCGCATGGACGCGTCCCCCATGTGCCGATCGCATCGGGCTGCCGCCCGCAGCATCAGTGACAGGGTGGCTGGCCGCGCAGGCCACGCGGCCGCGCATCCCTGCGGCCGCGCCGGGCTCAGCGCGGAGGCGACTCCGTCGCAAGGAAGGCGTTCCGGATCGTCGCGTAGCAGCCGCAGGTCAACGCCTCGAGCGCGACCGGGTCGAGGATCCTGACGGCGCCGCGCCGGTGCACCAGGGTGCCGGCCAGCTGCAGCGTCTCGAGCGCGAGCGTGACCTTGGGACGTGACGCCCCGAGCAGCCCCGCCAGCTGCTCGTGCGTGCAGGGGAACTCGTCCCGCTCGATGCGGTCCCGGGTCGTCAGCAGGCAGCGCGCCATGCGGGCCTCCAGCGGGTGGAGCCGATGGCAGGCCGACACCTGCACGCAGTCCACGAATCGGGCGCCCATGTAGCGGAAGATCGAGGTCCGGAACGGCGGGTTGCCATCGAGCAGTGCGCGGAGGTCGTCGGTCGTCAGCTGCGCGACGTTGCCGCCGATCAGGCACACGATCTCCGTCGGCGCGGGCACCGAGCCCAGGGCAGGCGCGATCTCGATCGCCCCCTCGCGCCCCACGGTCGCGATCGACGTGAAGCTGCCCAGGCGGTCGGCGACCACGAGCGAGAACAGGCCCCCCAACGGGAACGTGACGCTGTCCATCGGCTCGCCGGGCAGATAGACGGTCTGGCCGCGGGTGGCCTTCCGTACGGTGACCCGCGGGGCCACCTGCTCGAGCATCGGGATCGGCAGGGTGGCCAGGAGCCTGTTCCTCAGGAGCACGCCCGCGTCCGTCATGTCTCCCCTGCTCTCCGCCATTGCCCCCTGTCCCACGAGTGTAGGCGAAGGCGGCCCTTCGTTCCGCCGGGCACCGACACGTGCCCGTAGCGTGAGCGTGAGCGCTGGTCCGGCCGTACGCAACCGGGTCGGACGCGCGGATGACAGACAGGAGTACCGCTCGATGGCTGAGCGCAAGAAGCTCGTGATCCTGGCGACGCACGGTCCGGACCAGCCGGAGATGGCCACCCTGCCGTTCGTGATGGGCGGGGCGGCCGCCGCCGCCGAGTTCGACGTGGTCATGGGGTTCCAGGGCGACGGCGTCCGGCTCATGCAGACCGGCGTTGCCGAGACCGTCACCTCGCCCGGGTTCAAACCGATGGCCGAGCTCCTCCAGACGATCCGGGAGTTCGGCGGCACGTTCCTGGTCGGGGCCCCCTGCATCAAGAGCAGGGGCATCGACGAGGCGGACCTCGTCGACTGCGCCCACGTGGTGACCGCGGGCCGGTTCATCGCCGAGATCGCGTCGGCAACCAACACCCTCTTCTACTAGGAGGCCGAGATGGCAGCGGTGATGACGGAGACCGAGATCGCCGGCTTCGGCAAGACCACCATCGTGGATGCGCGCGGAGCGGCCTGTCCGGGCCCGATGATCGAGGCCAAGAAGGCGATGAACGGCGTCCCCGTCGGCGAGGTCATGGAGCTCTGGTCCGGTGACCCCCAGACCAAGGAGGACATGGGGTACTGGGCAGAGATGGCCGGCCACACGTTCCTCGGCGTCGTCCCCGCCCGGGGCTACGAGCGGCTCTTCATCCGTCGCGGCAAGTGACGGCCGCAGGGAAGGCTGGTGCGGACGTGTCGGAGTCGCAGCCCCGGATCCTCGTCTTCTCCACGAACGGCATCTCCGACCCGGGGATCGATCTCGCCGGCAGCCTCCACATGCACTACTCCCCCGAAGTGGTGGCGATCAGCCTTCCCTGCACCAGCGCCGTCCGGCCCGACTGGATCCTGTTTGCCCTCCAGCAGGGCTTCGACGGCGTGTTCATCGCGTCCGACGGTGACGAATGCGCGTACCTGTCGGACTGCTCGAGACGATCGGCGCAGATCCTGGGCAAGGCGCAGGACCTGCTGGCCGAGCACGGGATCGACGATCGCCGGCTCAAGATGGCGGCCATCTGCTCGGTCTGCGCCGAATCGTTCGCCCGCCAGGTTCGCGAGTTCTCCGAAACCCTGGCGACGTTGAAGGCGGCCTAGATGGATTACGACGTACTGGTCGTGGGCAGCGGCATCGGCGGGATGGAGTCGGCGCTCAAGCTCGGCGACATGGGGTACCGGGTGCTGGTGGTCGAGAAGGAGCCGAGCGTCGGCGGCCGCATGGTCCTGCTCAGCAAGGTCTTCCCGACACTCGACTGCGCGAGCTGCATCGCCACGCCCAAGATGGCGGCGACCGCCCATCACCGCAACGTGACGGTCCTGACCGATTCCGAGATGGCGGCGGTCGCTCGCGAGGACGGAGTGTTCCGGGTCGACGTCCACAGCAGGCCGCGGTACGTGGATCTCGCCGCATGCACCGGATGCCACAAGTGCGAGGAGGCCTGCACGGTCGCGGTCCCCGACGAGTGGAACGGGGAGATGGTCTCCCGCCGCGCGGCCTACATCGCATACCCGCAGGCGATCCCCCAGAAGGCCCTGATCGAGCGGCCCGGCACCTCGCCCTGCACGGATGCCTGCCCGGCGGGGATCAAGGCGCACGGCTACGTGTCCCTCGTGCGCTCCGGCCTGTACGAGGAGGCGTTCCAGCTCGTCCTGGACGCGACGCCGCTCGTCGGGACGCTCGGTGCCGCCTGCTACGCGCCCTGCGAACGCGCGTGCACCCGCGGGGAGCTCGAGGGGCCGGTCGCCATCCGGCGCCTCAAGCGGTTCGTCGCCGAGCGGCACTACGCGCGGTACGACGGACCGGGCGTGGTCCCGGCACGGCCGAACGGCAAGCGTGTCGCCATCGTCGGCTCCGGACCCGCCGGCCTCACCGCCGCGTGGCAGCTGGCGCGCGCCGGATACGGCGTCCGGGTGTTCGAGGCCGGCCCGGAGCCCGGAGGCTTCCTGCGCCAGGCCATCCCGGTCTATCGACTGCCCCGCGAGGTCGTGGACCGGGACATCGCCAACCTGGCCACCGTCGGCGTGACGATCACGACGGATACCCCCGTCCGTGACCTGGCCGCGCTGAAGGCCGAAGGGTACGACGCCGTCCTGGTGGCCACCGGCACGCCCCGGTCGCGGTCACTCGGTATCCCGGGCGAGGATCTCCAGGGCGTCACGGCCGGCGTCGACTTCCTGCGCGACGTGCGCCTCGGCCGGGCGCCCGACCTCGCGGACAGGCGGGTCGTGGTCGTGGGCGGCGGCAACGTGGCGATGGACGCGGCGCGCACCGCGGTCCGGCTCGGCGCCGGCGAGACCGTCATCGCGTACCGGCGCGGCCGCGACGAGATGCCGGCGCACCGGGCCGAGGTGGACGACGCGCTCGCCGAGGGCGTCCGGATCGACTTCCAGGTCGCGCCGACCGGGGTGACCGGCGACGGCCTCGGGCGAGCGGCGGGGCTGCGGTGCCAGCGCATGACGCTCGGCGAACCCGATGACTCGGGGCGTCGCCGGCCCGCCCCGATCGAGGGCAGCGAGTTCGTCCTCCC
The DNA here is from genome assembly GCA_021777365.1 of Chloroflexota bacterium. The sequence goes on from JAJYDP010000025.1 coordinate 9,552, forward strand.
CTGCGACCTCGTGATCGCCGCCGTGGGGCTCGCGCCCGCCCTGGACGAGTTCGCCGACACGCTCATGCTGGCTCCAGGGGGAACGGTCGCGGTCGACGCCGGCACGCTGCAGAGCCCGGCCGGCTGGCTGTTCGCGGCCGGCGACGCCGTGACCGGTGCCAGCGACATCGCGCAGGCGGTCGGCCAGGGGCGCCGTGCCGCGCACATGATCGACCAGTGGCTGCAGGGCCGGCCCCTCGGCTCGTTCCCGGCCTTCGACGACCGCCCGGCGCCGGTCGACAGGGCCGCGGTCCTCGCACGGCAGCACGCGTACGCGCCACGCGAGCCGCTGCTGCCCCCGGCGACGCTCACCGCCGTGCCGCGCCACTTCGTCCAGACCGAACCATCGATCACCGAGCAGGAGGCGAGGGAGGCCGCCGGCCGTTGCCTGGACTGCGGCGTCTGCTCCGAGTGCGGCCAGTGCCTGGCGGCATGCCCGGCCGGCGCGATCGACCTCGCCATGCACGGCCAGGACCGGTCGATCGAGGTGGGGGCGGTCGTCCTCGCCACCGGCTACCGGCTCTTCCCCGCCGATCTCAAGCCCCAGTACGGGTATGGCCGCTTCCCGAACGTCATCACCGCGATGCAGATGGAGCGCCTCCTCTCGCCCACGCGGCCGTACGCCAGCGTCCTGCGTCCGAGCGATGGCAGGATCCCGCGCCGGATCGCGTATGTCATGTGCACCGGCTCCCGCGACGTGAGCGTCGGGAATCCGCTCTGCTCCAGGTTCTGCTGCATGTACTCGCTCAAGCAGAACCAGCTGCTCATGGGCGTCCTTCGCTTCGCGGAGGTGACCGTGCACTACGTCGACGTCCGCGCCGTGGGCAAGGGCTACGACGAGTTCTTCGAGCAGGCCAAGGGGATGGGGATCACCTTCACGAAGGGGCGCGTTGCGGCCATCCGCGAGACCGCGGCGGGCAACCTGGTCCTGCGCTACGAGGACGTCGACCACGGCACCGTCGGCGAGGCCGAATACGACCTCGTCGTCCTGGCCGTGGGCGTCCAGCCCAACCGGGACGTCGACCGCCTGTTCGGCGACCAGGGGCTCGCGATCGACGATTTCGCCTACATCGACGAGCCCGACGAGGACTTCAGCCCGGCGGCCACGAGCATCCCCGGTGTGTTCGTCGCCGGGGCCGTCTCCGGGCCGCGCGACATACCCGAGTCGATCGTCCACGCGGGCGCGGCCGCGATCCAGGTGGCCGCCCATCTCGAGGGACGGAGGGCGCTGGCATGAGCGAGCCACGCCTCGCCGTCTACGTCTGCCAGTGCGGTGGGAACATCGGCGATTACGTCGACACGGACCGCGTCATCGACGCGGTCCGTGACCTGCCCGGCGTGCGGGTTGCCCGTCACGCCATGTTCACCTGCTCCGACACCAACCAGCAGGAGATGATCGACGACGTCGCCCGGGAGAACCTGGACGGCTTCGTCGTCGCCTGCTGCTCGCCCAGGCTCCACACCTTCACGTTCCGGGGCGTGGCCGAACGCGCCGGACTGAACCCCTACTGCGTCACCCAGGTCAACATCCGCGAGCAGTGCTCGTGGACCCACACCGACGACCCGGCGGGCGCCACCCGGAAGGCGATCCGGCTCGTCACGGCCGGCGTGGCGCGAGCGTGTCACGGCAGGCAGCTGCACCCGATCGAGGTGACCACGACACCCCGCGTCGCCATCATCGGCGGCGGCGTGGCCGGGATGCGCGCCGCGATCGGCCTGGCGGACGTGGGCATCGACGTCTGCCTCGTCGAGCAGGAGGCCGAGCTGGGCGGCTGGGTCGGCACGTTCGGCGAGATGTTCCCGCGCGGCACCGGCGGTCGCGCCCTCGTCGAGCGGATGCGGGGCGAGATCGCCCGCAGACCCCGGATCGAGGTCCTCACCGGCGCGCACGTCGTGAGCAAGTCCGGGACCTACGGCAACTACCGGGTCGCGATCGGGATCGGGGACGGCACGACCGAACGCATCGTCGGCCAGATCGTGGTGGCAACCGGGTTCGATACCTACGTGCCTGCCGCAGGCGAGTTCGGCTACGGCAGCCCGGGGGTGATCACCCTGCCCGAGTTCAGGCGGCTGCTGGACGAGACGCAGGGACCGATCGTTCACGACGGCAGGCCGGTCTCCAGCATCGGGTACGTCTACTGCGTCGGAAGCCGCGTGGCGGAGCACCCGTACTGCTCGCGCTACTGCTGCAGTGCCGCCGTCCACGCCTCGCTCCTCGTCGAGGATCGCGATCCGGGCATCCAGCAGTACCACCTCTACCGCGACCTGCGGACCTACGGCAGGAACGAGCTCATGTTCGGCGAGTCGCGGGAGCGCGGGTCGTACTACCTGCGGTTCGCGGACGACGACCCGCCGCGGGTCTCTGCCGACGGCCACGGCGTCCGGGTCACCGTGCACGACCTGCTCACCGCCGGCGCGGAGCTGACGGTCGACGTCGATCTGCTCGTCCTCGTGACGGGCATGGTGCCCCGCACCGATGGCGAGCTCGTCGGGACCCTGAAGCTGCCCGTCGGCCGGGACGGCTTTCTCAACGAGATCCACCCGAAGCTCCGGCCGGTCGAAACCGTGGTCAACGGCGTCCTGATCGCGGGCGCCTGTCAGTCCCCCAAGACGGCCGCCGAGAGCGTCGCCTCCGGGCTCGCGGCCGCCGCGCAGGCGGGCGCGGTCCTGAAGCGCGGCGTCGCCTCCCTGGACCCCCAGGTCGCCGTCGTCGACGCCGCGGCCTGCGACGGCTGCGGCGATTGCATCGAGGCGTGCCCATTCGGGGCGATCGAACTCGTCGGGAACGACGGGCGAGGCGTGGCCACGATCGCGGAGGCCGGCTGCAAGGGCTGCGGGGCATGCACCCCGGTCTGCCACACCAGCGCCATCGACCTGCAGGGATACACCGATGCCGAGATCAGGGCCATGATCCTCGGCCTGCTCAGTGGGAGTGCGACATGAGCCGCGACATCCGCGAGGTGGTCCGTGACGAGCCGCTGGTGCGCGATCGCCTGCTCGCGGCCCTGGCCGACGGGCCCCTGACGGTGCCCGAGCTCGCGGCAGCCGTGGGCCTGCCGGCCCCCGAGGTGATGGTCTGGATGAACGGGATGCGCAAGTACGGGTACGTCGTCGAGCAGCGCGGGGCCGGCCGGATGCCCGAGTACCGGTACGCAGCGGTGAAGCGCACATGAACGCAGCGATCGCGCCAGCACGGACCGCCGACCTGCGCCGCCGGGACGGCTTCGACGCCCGGGCCTGCATGAACTGCGGGTTCTGCAGCGCGGCCTGCCCGCTCGGGATCGACGTCCTGCCGCGGCGACTGTTCCGGTACGTGCTCTTCGGCATGGACGCGGCCGTCCGCGCCGAGAGCGAGACCATCTTCTCGTGCCTGCTCTGTCGGGCATGCGAGCAGAGCTGCCCGGCCGGGGTGCACATCACGGAGAACGTGCGGGTCCTGCGCGGCTGGCTGCTCCGGGAGGGACGCTCATGACGCTGCCGACACGGGACGTCGCAGGCATCCTCGCGGACAACCTGCGCCTCCGCGGTTCCGTGTTGCCCATCCCCGTCCGGCAGGCCACCCGGTGGGCCCGGGTGCTGGACTTGCCGAGGGGCGGCGAGACCGTGCTCTACACCGGCCTGATGTACCAGCTCATCCCGTATATCGAGCGGCTCGTGGCCATCGAGCAGTGGGCCGGCGGCACACCGCTCGCCCGCTTCACCGGAATCGGGCGCCGACTGAACCGACTCGTCAACGGGGTGGCCTTCGTGCCCCGGCCATCCGCGCGGGAACGCGCCGAGTACGACCGCGTTCCCGCCAACGTGGCGCAGCTGCTGCGTCGGGCCGGCGTCCAGTTCGGCTACCTCTACGAGGACGACCTGTACGCGGGGACACTGGCCTACGACCTGGGCGCCGAAGAGGCCGTGGCCGTCCACGCCCGACGCGTCGTCGGCCTGCTCCGCAGGCACGGCGTCCGCGAGGTCATCACCATCGACCCGCACACGACGAACATGCTCCGGAGCGTCTACCCGAAGCTCGTCGGCGCCTGCGACATCCGCGTTCGCAACTACCTCGAGGTGCTCGCCGAGCGCGGCGTGGGCTTCCCGACGCCGCTCCGCCGGCGAGCCGTCATCCACGATCCGTGCGTCTACGCGCGCTACGAGAACGTGATCCAACCGCCCAGGACGCTCCTCGCCGCGGCGGGTCTCGACGTGGCGGAACCGGCGAACGCAGGAAGGCTCACGTGGTGCTGCGGCGGCCCGGCAGAGGCGCTGTACCCGGCCAAGGCGGCGGCCGTCGCGGCGTCCCGCGTGGCGCAACTTCGCGAGGTGGCACCGGACTGCGTGACGATGTGCCCGATCTGCCTGGTCAACCTGCGCAAGTCGGGCGACGGGATGCGGTTCCGCGACATCTCAGACTACCTGGCCCAGGCGACTGGCCTGCCCGGCGCGAGTTGCGCCATCGGGCAGGCGGATCCGGCGCCTGGACCCCCCGGGAGGTGAGCGATGGAGACCCTGACGCATGTCGAGCACGCGCACCACGAACTGTTGCGCACGTACGTGCAGCGCCTCTACGAGCTGGCGAACTGCCTCTGCCCCGATTGCCTCGACACCCCCGGCTGCCTGGCCGAGCTGGCCGAGCTCCGGGAGGTCGAGCGCGGCCTGCGGGAGCAGCTGATCCCCCACATGGACGCGGTGGAGGCGGCCGTCTATCCGAGCCTCGAGCGGATCATGAACGACCGCGAGGCCAGCGCGCCCATGCGGCACGAGCACGAGGAGATCCGCCGGCTGGTGGCGCGCCTGGGCGAGATCATCGATCGGGGCGAGGCGGCGGTGGATCGCGGCGCCGTGCTGGCCCTGCGCCGGCAGATGCTGCGGCTGCACGTGCTCCTGAAGACCCACCTCGACGAGGAGGAGCTCTACCTGCCGATCCTCGAGGACCGCCTCACGCCGGAGGCCGAGGCCGCCCTGGGACGGGCGCTCGACCACCTGGCCGCCACGCGCCTGTGACTGGGGCACGCTTCCGGGACCGCTCGGCGCCCTTGAGAGCGCCGGGTCGCGGTGTCCGGCCGAGCGGCAGCTTCGCCGGCATGGCTGGCGCATTCGGGCCCGGGCGCCGGAGGAGGGTGCAGGCATGATCGCTCGGACGTGGCGCGGTGCGGTGGCCTCCAGGGACCGCGACGTCTACTTGGCGTACGTGGAGGCGACGGGCATCGCCGGCTACCGGAACGTGCCCGGGAATCTCGGCGCCTGGATCCTGAGCCGGGACCTGGGCGACGGCCGCACCGAGGTCGTCACGCTGAGTTTCTGGGAGTCGTACGAGGCGATCCGGGAGTTCGCCGGCGACGAGGTCGATCGGGCGGTGTTCTACCCGGATGACGATCGCTATCTCGTCGAGCGCGACCTCCAGGTGGCCCACTTCAACGTCGGCCGCAGCGGAGCCCCCGGTGCCGACGGGATCCCCGCCGCCGGATGACTCGAGGCCGGAGACTAGGCGAGCGTCGGGTCCTGCGCTGTCGGACCGCCGGCGGACCGCGACGCGAGCGGCGGCTCGATGGCCCCCTGGCTGCCCGACGCGGGCTGGGTCTCCGACCCGCTGGCGGCACGCGCCGCCGCGCGCCGGCGCTCGAGCTCGCGGGTCACCCATTCCTCCGCGTGGGCATCGACGGGGACCTTGGTCAGGATGGACATCAGACGCTCCGGCTGGGCGGTGTTCGACTTGGCGTGTCGATCGTACGTTCACCGCACGGGGCGTCCAGTAGGTATTCCGTCCTACCCCTGCCTGCCGGTCCGGGGAGCCGGCCCGGGTGAGCTCCCGCAACCGCCTGCCGCGGAGCCCCCGGGGGGTGCGGAAGTACGCGGGTCACCTGACCGTTGACCTACGGTCACCGCGGGCGTTGCCGGCTACCTTCACGGCCATGGGGAGGGACCGATCCTGAAGCACCAGTGGACGTTCGCCGCGACCGAACAGGGGCGCGGCATCTTCGCCATCGGCGTCTGTGGTGCGTGCGGGCTGGTCCGCACGGCCTGGCTGCCGGCGGAGCAGCGGGAAGGCAAGCTCGATCTCCGCGGCGAGTGCCCGGGCGACGCGCACGACGCCAAGCCTGCGACCATGCCGGCCTGGAAACCCGCGGCCGGCCCCTCCTGATCCGCTTCCCGAGCCGGCCGGCCCCTCCTGATCCGCGTCCCGAGCCGGCCGGTCCTGGTCGGGGTCCCTACCGGCCCGTCCTGGTCGGGCGCCTACCCGACCCGTCGTGACCGGGCCTGCCGGCCGACGGCCCGCAGGGACTCGCAGGATTCTCCGCCCGGGCACGCCCGCCGATGCCGGCGGTGCGCCAGGGACAGCCGGATGAGCGCTCCCTCGAGATCGCGCGGATCGACCCCGGCGCGGCCTGCAAGCGTCTCGAGCCACCCGACTGCATCCCGTCCATCATCGGGCACGGCCAGGCCCAGGTGCTCGGCCGCCCGGATGGTCCGCTCGTCCAGCTCCGTCCGCGCGCCGGGCCACGCCCCGCGCAGTTCGCGCAGGAAGATGCGGGTGGTGGTCGGTCCCCAGCCGGGGAGCGCGCCGAGCATGCCGGCGACCGACACCGGGTCATCGCAGGCACGCAGCGCGGCCACGAGCCCGTCGGGCCATCGCTCCGTGACGAACGCCGCGATCGCCTGCAACCGGCTCGCCGTGCGAAAGTCGTAGCGGGCGTAACCGCCCGCGTCGAGCAGCGCCACCAGTTCGTCCCAGGTCGCTCCTCCCGCGTCCCCGAACGTCCGGACGCCCGCCCGGGCGAGAGTGCGGTATGTCCGCACGACCACGCCCGCCGGGATCGGGTTGCCGAAGAGGGTCGCGGCCAGCAGCCACCGGTCGAGTCCCTCGGTGCCGGCGTCGACGTCGATCGCCATCTCGGTGGAGTACCGACCGCCGGTCACATCCACCAGCCGACGCACGATCCCAGGCGAGTCCACCGCACTCCCCCCGTGACCGGGGCGCGCAACTCGAGGCGCCGGTCCGGTCCACCGACAGCATGCCCGCCGGGCGGCAGGAAGACACGAGCCGGTCGGCCCGCGGCGGAGTCATGTGAAGGTCACTTGCAAAAGATTGCGTCATGTATTAGCGTGCTGACTCTGCAAGGAGGTCACCGTCATGAACCAGGCAGGGTCGCGGCGCTGGTGGGCGCTGCTGGCCATCACCCTCGCCGTGCTGGCCGTCACGCTGGACGTCACGGTCCTGACCGTGGCACTGCCCACGCTGGCCGGGGCCCTCAGAGCGTCCGAGTCGCAGCTGCAGTGGTTCGTGACGGCGTACACGCTGGCCCTGGTGGCGGGGATGCTGCCGGCGGGTCTGCTGGGGGATCGCTACGGGCGCCGCGCCGTGATGGCCGCGGCCCTCGTCCTCTTCGCCGTCGGCAGCGTCGGCTGCGCGTACGCGCCGTC
>JAJYDP010000026.1 GCA_021777365.1 Chloroflexota bacterium
AGCTGCTCGACGCCTACTGCGCCCTGGCCAACGGGGGCAAGCTCTACCAGCCCCAGATCGTGCGCCAGGTCCTCTCGCCCACCGGCCAGGTGGTGCAGGCCTTCGCCCCCAGGCTGCGCGCGCAGGTCGACGTGCCGTCCTGGGTGCTCGCCTACGTCCGCGAGGCGGCCCGCGAGGCGGTGGTGATCCGCCACACCGGCAACGTGGTGGACATGCCGCTCTACGTGGCCGGCAAGACTGGCACGGCGCAGTACGGCACGGTCAGGATCGGTGGCCACCTCCCCATCCATTCGTGGTTCGTGGGCTTCGTCTCGCCCTCCGGCGACTTCGCGAAGACCGACTCGCAGCTGGCCATCCTGGCCTTCACCTACGACACCTCGAACAGCATCGGCAACCCCTCCACCGAGATCGTCAAGTACTTCCTGCAGATGCACTACGGCATCAAGCAGGACTACCGCCAGCCGTTCCTGATCAGGCCGATGGGGAACTGAGGCACGGGCCACTGCCCGGGTTCGGCCCCTGCCCGCGGCGGCGGGCGCCGGCTGTCGACGGCGCGGGTATGCTGCAGCGGGGACCTGCGCCGGGCGTCGCGGCACGTCCCGCTCGAGGAAGCACCGTGACCGTCCGCGTTCGTCTCCTGGCCGGCTCTGCCGCCGTCCTGCTCGCGGCTTCGCTGGTGCCGGGCGCGGCCGCGTCCGGCACCGCCCTGTCCGGCACCGCCCCGTCCGGGGCCGCGGCGTCCGCGGTGGACGCGGGACACGAGGTGCCGGTGCGCGCGCCGGCAGGACTGGCGCGCGTCCTGCAGGACGGGCTCGCGTCGCTCGCCCGCGCGACGCAGCCGGCCGGTATCGTCCCGCTGGGCGGCTCCGCGGCCGCGGCCGTCGCCGCCGGCCCGGAGATCCCCGTCATGGTGACGATCGCGCCGGCAGACCGCGCCGCGGCTGAGTCGGCCATCGCGGCCCTGGGCGGGCAGGTGGCGAACCGCGACCCGAGCGGCGTGGAGGCGTACGTGCCGCAGCGGTCGCTGGTCGCCCTGGTCGGGGTCCCGGGCGTCGAGCGGATCGCGCCCATCTACCGGCCGGTTCCCGCCGCCACGCTGGCGAGCGCCGTCACCCTGCAGGGCGCCGCGGCCTGGCAGGCCTCCGGGGCCAGCGGCGCCGGGGTGAAGGTGGGGATCATCGACGGGGGCTTCTCGGGCATCGCTCCGCTCCTGGGCGTGGATCTTCCGGCGACGGTGCACGCGCGCTGCTACACCGCGGTCGGGTCGTACACCTCGAGCCTCGCGGCGTGCGACCAGGGCGGCGAGATCCACGGGACCGCGGTGGCGGAGGCGGTGGCGGCGATGGCGCCCGGCGCCTCTCTCTGGATCGCCGATCCGACCTCGCAGGACGACCTGCTCGCCACGATCGACTGGATGACGTCGAACGGCGTGCGGATCATCAACGCGTCCTGGACCGACACGGGTTTCGAGGGGCCCGGGGATGGCACCAGCCCGTACCCGGACACCGCCTACGCGCTGGTCGACCGGGCCGTCTCGGAAGGGGCGCTCTGGGTGAACGCGGCCGGCAACTCCGGAGACCAGGGCTGGATCGGCCCGTGGCGGGAGGACGCGAACGGGTGGCTGGAGTTCTCGGGCACCGACACGTCGAACCGGCTGACGCTGCAGGGGGGCGATCACGTGGTCGTCACGATGCGCTGGTCGGACCCGTGGGGTCATGCCACCGACGACTACGACCTGGGGCTCTACCTGGCGGGTGACCCGGTGCCGGTGGCCACCTCCACCAACCTGCAGAACGGGACCGGGGATCCCGTGGAGACCCTCGAGTACGACGTGCCGTCCACCGCCGAGTACGAGATCTCCGCCCACCGCCACGCGGGCGGGGCGGCGGCGCGCGTGCAGCTGCTGGTCCAGTCCGAGTCCGAGTCCCCGCTGCAGTACCAGTCGCCGGAGGACACCCTGACCGCCCCGGCGGACGGCCGCAACCCGGGCATGCTCGTGGTGGGCGCCGTCGACGTGGGCGATCCGGGGACCGTCGAGTCGTACAGCGGACGTGGCCCGACGCTGGACGGCCGGATCAAGCCGGACCTGGTGGCCGCGGACTGCGCCGACACCCGGGTCCTCGCGCCGTTCTGCGGCACGAGCGAGTCGGCGCCGTTCGTCAGCGGCGCCGCCGCGGACCTGCTGTCCGCGAACCCGACATGGACCAACGCGCAGCTGATCTCCTACCTGACGGGGAACGCGACGGCGATCGGATCCCCGGTGCCCAACCCGAACGCCGGGTGGGGACGGCTGACGCTCGGGCCTCCGCCGAACGTGCCTGCCGCGCTGCGCTTCGCGGACGAGCCGGCCGGCGGAGTTGCCGGCGCTGCCCTGATCCCGCAGCCGGTGGTGGAGATCGTCGACGCGAGCGGACGGCGGGTCACCGCCGGTGCGGGTGCCACGCTGCCGGTCACGCTCTCGGTGCAGCCCGCGGCAGGCGGGACCGGCACGCCGCCCGGCGGGAGCCTGAGCTGCACCGGAGGCACCACCGTGGCCGCCGTCGGCGGCGTGGCGCGGTTCTCCGGCTGCGTCGTGAACGGGGCGGAGACCGGCGTGACCATCGTCGCGAGCGCGACGGGGACCTCCTCGGGGACGTCGGACCCGTTCGACGTCGCCCCGGCGAGCGCGATGGTCCCCGGCCTGTCGCTCGCGCCGTCGTCGACCGTCATCACGTGGGGCACCGGGGTCACCCTGGGCGTCCGGCTCGACATCCCGTCCGGCGGGCCGCCACCCGACAGCCGCCCGATCGAGCTGCAGACCTCGGCGGACGCGGTCAGCTGGTCCACGGCCGCCGCGCTCACGGCCGACGCGAGCGGCGCCGCGTCGCTCGTCTACCGGCCGCCCACCAACCTGTGGTACCGGGCCGTGCTGCCGGCCGGGACGGACCTCGCCGCCGCCGTGTCTGCGCCCGTGCGCGTGGTGGTCCGGCAGCTGGCGCTGCTGCGGCCCGCCTGGGGCACGACCACGCGGGTCCTGGGGAGGGGAAGCGCCGTGACGTTCACGGTCACCATGCGCCCGTCGCGCCCCGAGCTTCCTGCGCCGGTTGCCGCCTTCCGCATCTATGCGCTGGTCTCCGGCCGCTGGGTGCTCGCCGTGCAGCGGACCGTCCGGGCGAACGCGTCCGGGATCGCCGCCCTCGAGTGGCGCTTCGCGACGCCGGGCCGCTGGTACGTTCGCGCGTCGGCGGTGCCCTCGCCGCTCAACGCGAACAGCGCCTGGAGCCCGCCCGACCGGGTGCTGGTCACCTGACGGGTGCTGGTCGCCTGACGGCCGGCCACGCCGTCGCGCCGGGCGGTCAGTCGCGAGCGCGCCGCCGCAGCCCGAAACGCCGGCGCGGCGGCTCCGGCGCCGCGCCGGGTTCGGCGGTGCCGGCAAGGATCGAGGCGAGGAGCCCGAGTCGTTCGGCGGGTTCAGACCGCGGCGCGGCGCGGACCACCGGGATCCCCTCGTTGACCGCCCTGGCGAACAGCAGGTCGTGGTACGGGAGCTCGAGCGCGACGGCAGTGCCCAGCGTCTCCTCGATGTCCGAGCGCCGCAGGGGCTCGTGCGCGAAGAGGTGGTTCACCACGTGGAGGACCCGCTCGCCCAGGTGGCGTTCGCCCAGCACCTGCTCCACGGCCACCAGCGCGCGGAGCGACGGGATCTCCGGCAGCGTGGCCAGGACGATCCGGTCCGCGTCCCCCAGCACCGCCAGGGCGCGCGCCGAGAGGGTGGCCCCCGCGTCGACGACCGTGTAGAGGTACACGTTGCGGAGTGACGCGAGCGCCCGCGACACCTCGGCCGCGGTCAGCCGGTCCGCCTCCTCCGGGTCGTCCGGGAGGCAGAAGACGTCCACCTGGTCGGCGTACCGCTCGGCCGCCTCGCGCACGCCGTCCTCGTCGGGATAGGCCAGCAGGTCTCCGATCCGGTGGCGCGGGCGCAGGTCGAGGTGCGTCGGGACCTGCCCCAGCGGCGCGGCCAGGTCGATCAGCGCGACCCGGCCGGGCTGCCGCTCGGCGAGGCCGAGCGCCACGTTGACGGCCATCGTGGTCGTCCCGACGCCGCCCTTGGCCCCGAAGAAGGCGATCACCTGGTGCTGCCGCGTGGCAGGGGCGGGCGGAATGGGGGCGGGCACCGCGCCGCCCGAGCGCTGGAACCGGAGGCTCAGGGCGTCCACCCGTGCCTCCAGCTCCCGGGCGTCGTACGGCCGGACGATCACGTCGTCGGCCCCCGCCTCGAGCAGCCGGACGCGCTCGTCGACATCCCTGGTCTGCGCGACGCAGAGGACGGGGAGGGGAGCCGCGGAAGGGATCGACCGCAGCTCGTGCACCAGGTCCCCGGCGTCCGGGGCGGCCGTGTCGGCGCCGGCGCCGGGCAGGTCGATGATGAGGAGGGCGTGCGCGGGCGCCTGGTCGACCAGGGCGGCGCGATCCGCGACGACGTCGACGGAGTGGCCCGCGTTGCGCAGGATCTCTCCGATCCGGTCGGCCTCGGCCGGGTCGGCCTCAAGCAGGAGGATCGAGCTCGGGGGCACGGTGCTACTCCGATGCGGGCAGGCGATGGACGGCGACAGTCTAGCAGTGGGCCGGGTGCTATACTCCGCCGGTCCTTTCAGCTCCACCGCCCGCGCATGCCTCGGGCTCGTCGCGGCCGAGCGGGGCACATCCCATGGGAAGGAGACACGTGGCGCATGCGCCGATATGAACTCATGCTCGTCCTGCGGCCGGACCTGGCCGAGGACCGCGTCCAGGCAACCCTGGACCGCATCACTCGCTCGATCAGCGCGGCCGAGGGCCAGCTCGTGAAGGTGAGCCCCTGGGGCCGCCGTCGGCTGGCGTACCAGATCGGCCCGCATCGCGAGGGCTCCTACTACATCGTCCTCTTCGATGCCCCCTCCGCGGCCGTGGAGGAGATCGAGCGCGGCCTCCGGATCACCGAGGAGCTCCTCCGCTTCCTCGTCACGCGCGTGGAGCGGCCCGCCGCCCGCCGCGCGGAGGTCGAGGTCGCTCCGCCGGAGGAGGAAGAGGAGCCGCAGGGCGAGTTCATCGACGAGTCGGAGAGCGAGGCGGCACCGGCCGCCATCGACTGACGTCGTCCGGCCGCGATCATCCAGCATCGCCTCGGGCGCGAGCGGGAGCAGGCCATGTCGCTCAACAAGTGCATGATCATCGGCAACCTCGGGCGCGATCCCGAGATGCGCTACACGCCCAGCGGGCAGGCCGTCACGCAGTTCACGGTGGCGGTCAACCGCAACTTCAAGGGGGCGAACGGCGACTGGCAGGAGGAGACGGAGTGGTTCCGCGTGGTGGCCTGGGGGCCGCTGGCGGAGCGGACGGCCGGCTACCTGCGCAAGGGCCGCAAGGTCTACGTGGAGGGGCGGCTCCAGACCCGGCAGTGGGAAGACCGCGAGGGTCAGAAGCGCTACACCACGGAGCTCATCGCGCAGACCGTCACTCCCCTGGACGCACGCCCCCGCGAGGAGACGGAGGGGATGGAGCCCTCCGCCGCGCGCCCGGGGCGGGGCGAGCCGGCCCCCGTGGGCGAGACCGGCGACGACACCTACACCGACCTGGACGATCTGCCCTTCTGACGAGACGGACCCGGGCCGGCGCCGCCGATGCGACCGGCGCGGCGTCCCGGACCTGACAACGAACGAGAGGATTGCGAACCGTGCCGCCTGCCAAGTCCAAGAAGCGCGACGACTACTACCGCGATCGGCGTCGGCGCAAGGTCTGCGCGTTCTGCGCCGACAAGGCCTCGCACATCGACTACAAGGAAGTGAACCGCCTGCGCCGGTACCTCTCCGAGCGGGCGAAGATCGAGCCGCGGCGCAAGACCGGCACCTGTGCCGAGCACCAGCGGCAGCTCTCCGTGGCGCTCAAGCGCGCCCGCCACGTCGCCCTGCTGCCGTACGCGCCGCAGCACCTGCGGCCCTGACACGGCGGCGTGCCAGGGACCGCCGCGCCCGCCCGGGCCGGCGTGCAGCCTGGCCGCACCTTCCCGACCCGGTCGCCACGCCCGGCGGCCGGGTCGTCCGGCGGCCGCGCCGGCACTGACCCTGTCGTGACCGCGGACGCCACCACCCCGACCCGGGCGCGTGCGTCCGCGGTCGTGGGCCGCTAGGGCCGGCGATGGACCTGCTGCTCCTCGTCACGGCCCTGCTGCTGATCCTGCTGGGCGCCGAGCTCTTCACCAACGGCGTCGAGTGGATGGGACACCGGCTCGACCTGGCCGAGGGAGCGGTGGGCAGCGTCCTCGCGGCCGTGGGCACCGCCATGCCCGAGACGATGATCCCGCTGGTTGCCATCGGCATGTCCGCCGGTGCGGATCACGCTTCGCAGACGGACATCGGCATCGGGGCGATCCTGGGCGCGCCATTCATGCTGGCGACCCTGGCGATGCTCGTCACCGGCGTGGCGGTGCTGGTGCGGGCGCGCCGTCACGGCGGCGACGACCGGCTCGAGATCGACCCGCAGGTGATCGCGACGGACCTCGGCAACTTCGCGCTCGCCTACGGACTGGCGATCGCCGCCGCGTTCCTCCCCGAGCCGCTGGCACCCCTGAAGATCGTGGTGGCGGGCATCCTGCTGATCCTCTACCTGCGCTACGTCCGGGCGCACCTCGGGGCGGAACGTGCCGAGGGAGCCGGCGACGGGCTGCGACCGCTCCGCTTCGGCCGCCTGGATCCCCGCCGCCACGAGCGCTCGCCCCGCCTCCGGCTGATCGGCCTCCAGGTGGTGGTCGCCATGCTCGCGATCATCGGCGGGGCCGTGGTCTTCGTGGGTGCCGTGGAGGACCTGGCGGCCCGCGTGGGCGTCGATCCCGCGATCATGAGCCTGATCATCGCGCCCATCGCCACCGAGCTGCCCGAGAAGTTCAACAGCGTGATCTGGATCGCCCAGGGCAAGGACACCCTCTCGATGGGCAACATCACCGGCGCGATGGTCTTCCAGAGCTGCATCCCCCCGGTGGTGGCGCTGCTGCTCGCCGCGGGGACATGGAGCGTCACGCCGTCGTCCGCGCTCGGGTTCGCGTCCGCGGCGATCGCGTTCGCCTCGGTTGCCACGATCTTCCTGCCGATGCTCCGGCGGGGCCGACTGACCGGCCGTGGGCTCCTGGCCGGCGGCGCCTTCTACGCGGTCTACCTGGGACTGGTGGGGCTCTCCATCGCCGGCGTGGCCTGATCCCCGGCGCGTTCCTCGGGGCGGCGCGGGCCGGGGTTCCGCCGGGAGCCGCGTCGTATACTCGCGCGCATGGTCACCGAAGACGCTTCCCGGACCTCGGCATCGGCTGTCGCGTCGGAGCGGGGCGCAGGCTCCCCGATCTGCTACCTCAACGGCAAGTTCATCCCGCTTGCCGACGCCAACGTCAACATCATGACCCACGCGTTCATGTACGGCACCGGCGTGTTCGAAGGGATCCGGGCGTACTGGAACGCCGAGCAGGGCCAGCTCTACGGGCTGCGGCTCGCCGAGCACTACCAGCGCATCTCGGATTCCTGCCGGATCCTGTACATGGACCCGCCCGGCTCCGTGGACGAGCTGGTGGCGCTCACGGTCGATCTGCTCCGCCGCAACGGCTTCCGCGAGGACACGTACGTGCGGCCGTCCGTCTACAAGTCCACGCAGGCGATCGGCGTCCGGCTCCACAACCTGGAGCAGGGGTTCTACATCCTGGCGATCCCGTTCGGCGACTACATCGACACCACCCACGGGATCCGCACCCAGACGGTCTCCTGGCGCCGGGTGAGCGACCAGTCACTGCCGGCGCGCGCCAAGATCGTGGGCGCGTACGTCAACTCGGCCTTCGCCAAGACCGAGGCGCAGCTCGTCGGCGCGGACGAGGCGATCGTGCTGGCGTCCGACGGCCACGTCTCGGAGGGCAGCGCCGAGAACCTCTTCATGGTCCGGCGGGGCGAGCTCGTGACGCCGCCGGTCACGGACGACATCCTGGAGGGGATCACCCGGGCCGGCATCATCGAGCTGGCCGACCGGGAGCTCGGCCTCCGGGTGGTGCAGCGCACCATCGACCGCACCGAGCTGTACGTGGCGGACGAGCTGTTCCTGTGCGGCACCGGGGCCCAGATCTCGCCGGTGACGGAGGTCGATCACCACATCCTGGGCGGCGGACAGGTCGGGCCCATCACGCGCCGACTCTCCGAGGCCTACTTCGATGCGGTCCGCGGACGCCTCCCGGCCTATCGCCACTGGCTCACGCCGATCTACTGAGACGCGGTCACCCCTGGACATCACGCTGGATGGGCCGCCGCCCGGGGTAGGCCGTCCGCAGCACCGCTACGATCGCCTCCTGGAGATCCTCCCGGGGGCGGTCACCTGGCTGCTGATCCTCGCGCCGGTCGTGCTCAGCTTCTCGGTGCCCGCGCTGGTCGCGTGGTTCGTGCTGAGCTTCGACTTCTACTGGCTCTACCGCGCGATCGTGGTGATCGTCAGCGTCACCGTGACGTTCCTGCGCATCCGTGACGTCCTCGACGCCGACTGGCCGGCGCAGCTGGATGGGCTGGTGGACCTCCGCTCCCGCGAGCGCGTCCTGGTCGACCGGCTGGAGCGGATCCGCGTCCGGGTCCGGGAGCTCGACCGGGCCGGCGACCGGCTCGCTGCCCGCGGCGGACGCCGCGAGAGCCGCCGGCTGCAGGCCGAGCTGGTGACGGTGCGGCGGCTGCTGGGGAGCGGCATCGAGCCGCTCGATCCACGGCGGCTCGTCCAGGTGGCCCTGATCCCCACCTACACCGAGCCGTACGAGAAGCTGGAGGCGACGGTGCGGGCCCTCGCGGAGGCCCGCTGGCCCACCGAGCGCAAGGTCGTCGCGATCATCACGCGCGAGACGGACACCCAGGGACGCGAGAACGTGGCCCGGCTGAGCGAGCGCTTCGGCGCGCAGTTCGCGCACTTCTTCCACGTCCTGGACCCGCTGGAACCCGGCGTCGTGATCGGCAAGTCGAGCGCCATGGCCTACGGCGGGCGCTGGCTCTACCGGCAGATGGTGGAGCTCGGCTACGACCCGTCGCTGGTGATCGTGACGGACCTCGACTCGGACTACCGGGTCCACCCGCAGTACTTCGCGTACCTGGCGCACCGCTTCGCCACGGATCCCGATCGCTACCACCGGCTGTACCAGCCGGTCCCGATGTTCCACAACAACCTCTGGGAGGTGCCGCTGGCGGTGCGGCTCACGGCCGTGAGCGCCACCCACATCCAGATGTGGCGCTCGCTCTCGCCCGAGCGGCTGGTGAGCTTCAGCTCGTACGCCGTCTCGCTGCGGACCGTGCACGAGGTGGGCTACTGGGCGACCGACGCGATCCCCGAGGATTCCCGTTTCTACTGGAAGAGCTTCTTCACCTATGCGGGCACGTTCCGCGCCGAACCGCTCTTCATCCCGGTCTTCGGCGATGCGGTACGGGCGCGCACCTACCCCCGCACCCTCTACCAGCAGTACACGCAGATCCGGCGCTGGGCGTGGGGCGTCACGGACATCCCGTACTACATCCATCACGCGCTCACCCACCCGGAGATCCCGCTGCGGGTCCGGCTCCACCGGCTGGGCGACCTCTGGTCCGACCACATCAACTGGGCCGTGGCGCCCTACGTGCTCATCTTCGGGTCCAACCTGCCGCTCCTGATCAGCAACCAGTTCGGACACTCCGAGTTCGCCCAGACCACCCTGGGGCACAACCTGCCGGTCTACGCGGCGTGGATGCTGACGGGCGCCTTCTGCAGCCTGATGATCCTGATCTTCATCGAGGACCGCATCGCCCCGCCGCGGCCCGCGTCCTGGGGCGTGATCCGCCGCGCGCTCGTCTACGTGCAGTGGCTGACGCTGCCGGTGGTCGGCATGATCTTCAGCAACCTGCCGGCGCTCGACGCGCAGACGAGGCTGATGACGGGGCGCAGGCTGGAGTACCGCGTCACCGAGAAGGTCTAGGGAGAGGCGGGTCGCGCTCCGCCCCGGTCATCCGGGCGCGGGCCTGCGGCGCCCCTGTCCCGGTGACTCGCGCCCCGGCCTGCCGCGGCCCTGTCCGCGATCACCCACGCCGACTCCCGCCACGAGGGCACGCCGGCGCGCTATCCGCCAGGGACGGTCAGCTGGGGCGTCTGCGCCCCGGTGATCACGACGGCATCGACCTTGACGGTCGGGTCCGTGGCCGTCTGGATGGTCACCCCGAAGGTGGACTGGAGCACGCGCACCGTCTCCGGCATGCTGGCCTGGGCGCCGTTGTAGAAGGTCACCACCGTGTTCGGGTAGGTGAGCCGGTCGGCACGCCCGCCGTTGGCCGACGGAACGGTGGCGTTGATCCCCAGGTACTTCAGGTAGGCGGCCGTGGCGGTGGCCTGCCCGTTGACGCCGGAGCCGTTCTCGACGAGCACCTGCGCGGCCTCGGCGCCCAGTTTGGTGCGCGAGTCGAGCAGGGAGGTGGAGCCGGCCGCGAACGCCTGGGCCACGGCCTGGCGGATGGCGGCCACGTTGGGGTGGATCCAGTAATTGACGGCGCAGGTGGCCGGAGGGCACTGGATGGCGTAGTCCGGCGGGTCGAAGACGAACGAATGCAGGTTGTTGGTGTTCGCCTTCTCGATGAGCGACACGAGCTGGGGCAGCTGGTCGCGCGGGAAGTCCGTGTGGACCGCGTTGCGCAGCGCCTGGCCCAGCGCGTCGAGCTTGTTCGGGTCGAGGAAGCTGAGCACGTCGGTCTGCTGGCGGATCGACGTGATCACCCGCTGCTGGCGCTGGGAACGGTCGAAGTCCGACGTCGCGTGGCGGGAGCGGGCGTAGGCCAGGGCCAGCTCGCCGCTCATGTGCTGGATCCCCGGCGGGATGTACAGCTTGATCGCGCCGCGCCCGTTGTCGGTCGGGTAGTCGTAGTCGCTCACCGGGAGCTGGACGTCGACGGTCACGCCGCCCAGGGTGTCCACCACCTGGCGGAAGCCGGAGAAGTTGACCTGCACGTAGTAGGGGATCTGGATCCCCAGGAGGTAGCCGAGCGCGCCCTTGAGAGCGGTGACGCCCCGGTTGGAGGCGGTGCCCGGGAAGAGGTCCGGCGCCCCCTCGGCGTACGTCCAGAGGCTGTTGATCTTGTTGGGATACGCGCCGCCGAAGTACGCGGCCGCCGGCCACGAGGGCGGCAGCGGGACCTGCTCCGTGTCGCGCGGGACGCTGAACATCGAGACCGCGCCGGAGGAAGGGTCGATGCTCGCGACGATCATGGTGTCCGTGTTGAACGTCTGCTGGGCAGGGCGCTGGTCGACGCCGACGAGCAGCACGTTGAGCCGGCCACCGTTCCAGGGCACGATCGACGGCTGTGGCTGGGTGGCGGCGCCGATGGCGGCCCCCGGCGTGGCAGCCGCGGAGGCACCCGGCGCCCCGGATGCGGCAGGGGCGATGACCGGATTGCTCGGCGAGTCGCTGGTGACCGCCATGATCGTGTCGTGGGCGATCCGGTCGTAGCGGGCGAGCGCCACGTGGGCCATGCCCATGACCAGGATCACCCCGACCAGGCCGGCGAGGGACAGCGGCGCGAACGACACGCGCGGGCGACCGAGCCGCCCGCCGAGTTCCGGGACCTCCACCGCCGCGCAGCGGTAGGCGTCCACGACGGCGATCAGCCGGTACAGGAAGACCAGGACGTCGATCGCGAGCACCACGTCCAGCACGAAGGGGTCGAAGATGCTCACCTTCAGCACGTCCCGCGTCGAGGCGTTGGCAGCCAGACCGGCCAGCAGGGCGAGCGCCAGCACGGGCGGGGCTGCGAACGCCAGTGCCCGGGCGGGACGGCGCGCATAGAGGTGGCCCAGGCCCGGGAAGACGAGGCTCAGGAACGCGGCTGCGAACGGAGAGGGTCGCCCTGCGGGGCGTTCGGCGTTCGGCACGGGCCGGATCATAGCGGGTCGCCGCGCCGGCGGCATTGCGCGCGGTCGGCCGGACCGCCGTCGGGACGGTCGGGCGCCCGGGCGCCACGCTCGGCCGCACGGCGCCCGGAGACGTTTGGGTATCCTACCCGGCACATGCAGTCACCCTTCCGCCCTGTTCCCGCCCACCCCGACTTCACCGCGCAGGAGCACGGGATCCTGGAGCTCTGGCGCGAGCGACGCACCTTCGCGCGCCTCCGTGCCCAGAACGCGGGCGGCCCGCGCTGGTCGTTCCTGGACGGCCCCATCACCGCGAACAACCCCATGGGCGTGCACCACGCCTGGGGGCGCAGCTACAAGGACCTCTTCCAGCGCTTCCACGCCATGCTCGGGGAGGACCAGCGCTGGCAGAACGGCTTCGACTGCCAGGGCCTGTGGGTCGAGGTGAACGTCGAGCGCGAGCTGGGGTTCACCAGCAAACGCGACATCGAGGACTACGGGATCGCCGACTTCGTGAGCCTGTGCAAGCAGCGCGTGCTCACCTTCGCCGCCCGCCAGACCGAGCAGTCGATCCGGCTCGGGATGTGGATGGACTGGAACGACCCGCACGAGCTGCGACGGCTCCGCGATCTGCTCGCGGACGACCCCACCCGCGTCATCACGGTGGAGGGCCCGCGCGGGCCGGTGACCGACACGGTCGAGCAGATCGTGGGGCGGCTCGGGATGCCCGAGCTGGGCGGCTCGTACTTCACCTTCTCCAACGAGAACAACGACCTGATCTGGGGCTTCCTCGCCGAGTGCAACCGGCGCGGGTGGCTGTACAAGGGTCACGACACGATGCCCTGGTGCGCGCGCTGCGGCACCGGAATCAGCCAGCACGAGATGTCGGAGGGCTACCAGGACCGCGAGGATCCGGGGCTCACGGTGCGCTTCCCGCTGCTGGACCGCCCCGGGGAGGCGCTGCTGGTCTGGACCACCACACCGTGGACGCTGACCTCGAACGTGGCGGCCGCGGTGGGCCCGGAGCTGCGCTACGTGAAGGTGCGCCAGGACGACCATCTCTACTGGCTGGGACGCGGGACCCTGAGGCAGGCGCTGGAGGGTCCGTTCGAGGTGCTGGAGGAGCGCCCCGGCGCCGACCTGGTGGGCTGGCGCTACGCGGGCCCGTTCGACGACCTGCCCGCGGTGGAGCACGCCTTCGCGGCCACGCCCGGCCCCGACGGCCAGCCCTACGAGCATCGGGTGGTGGCGTGGGACGAGGTGGGCGAGGCGGAGGGGACCGGCATCGTCCACATCGCCCCGGGGTGCGGCGCCGAGGACTTCCAGCTCGGCCGCGCGCTCGGGCTGCCGATGATCGCGCCCCTCGACGAGAACGGCGTCATCGTGCCGGGCTTCGGGTTCCTGTCGGGCCGCGACGTCCGGGAAGTCGCGGAGCCGATCATCGAGCGGCTGCACAGGACGGGGCGCTTCCACCGCGTGGAGCCCTACCTGCACCGCTACCCGCACTGCTGGCGCTGCGGGACGCCGCTCGTCTTCCGGCTCGTGGACGAGTGGTACATCAGCATGGGCCCGGTCTACGACCAGCCGCGCGAGACGCTGACGCGCGAGCAGGTGGACGCGAGCCTGCGCTACCAGATCATGGAGGTCGTGGACGGGATCCGCTGGATCCCCGGGTTCGGGTACGAGCGCGAGCTCGACTGGCTCCTGAACATGCACGACTGGATGATCAGCAAGAAGCGCTACTGGGGCCTGGCGCTGCCGATCTACGACTGCCCGGCGTGCGGGGCGGTGACCGTGGTCGGCGGACGCGAGGAGCTGCGCGAGCGAGCGGTCGAGGGCTGGGAGCAGTTCGAGGGCCACACGCCCCACCGCCCGTACGTGGACGGGGTGAAGATCGCCTGCCCACGGTGCGGCGCGACGGTGGAACGGATCCGCGACGTCGGCAACCCCTGGCTGGACGCGGGGATCGTGCCCTTCTCCACGATGCACTTCCGCGAGGACCCGGCGTACTGGGGCAGCTGGTTCCCCGCCGACTTCATCACCGAGAGCTTCCCCGGCCAGTTCCGCAACTGGTTCTACTCGCTGCTCGCGATGAGCACGGTCCTGCGCCGCGAGCCGCCCTTCCGGACCATCTTCGGGTACGGGACGCTCTTCGGCGAGGACGGGCGGCCCATGCACAAGAGCTGGGGCAACGCCATCGAGTTCGACGACGCCGCCGAGCGGATGGGCGTCGACGTGATGCGCTGGATGTTCGCCAACGCCCGCCCGGAGGACAACATCCTGTTCGGCTGGCACGCGGCGGACGAGGCCCGCCGCGAGCTGCTGGTCCTCTGGAACGTCTACGCGTTCTTCGTCACCTACGCGCGCCTGGCCGGCTGGAGGCCGGAGCAGGGGATCGTGTCCGCCATGACGGCCGGCGACCCGTGGCCCTCGCTGGACCGCTGGATCCTCTCCAGGGCGGCGGGCCTCGCGGCGGACGTGGAGGCGGCCCTGCGCGCGTGCGACGCGATGGCCGCGACGCGGTCGGTGGGGGCCTACATCGACGACCTCTCCACCTGGTACCTGCGCCGCTCGCGCGACCGGATGCGGGGCTCGGCCGATCCGGTGGACCGCAGCCGCGCCTTTGCGACCCTGCACGCGGCGCTGGTGGCGGCGGCGCGCGTCCTCGCCCCGGTCCTGCCCTTCCTCTCCGAGGCCATGTACCAGAACCTGGTCGTGGCCGCGGAGCCGTCGCTCCCCGACTCGGTGCACCTGACCCGCTGGCCGGCCGCCGAGCTGGCGAGCCTGCGGGACCCGGCGCTGGAGGCGGGGATGGCCACCGTGATGCGTGCCGTCGAGCTCGCCAGGGGGCTGCGGTCCCAGGCCGGGCTCCGCGTCCGGCAGCCGCTGGCGCGCCTCTGGCTGGCGCTCCCGGGCGGCGACCTGCCCGACCGCGATGCGCTGCTGGGGCTGCTGGCCGCCGAGCTCAACGTCCGCGACGTGGTGCTGATCGGCGACGAGTCGGAGCTGGTGGAGCGCCGCGTCCGGCCGCTCCTGCCCAGGATCGGCAGGCGGCTCGGTCCGCAGATCCCCGCGGTGATGGCAGCGGCTCGCGCGAACGAGGTCGAGTACCTGCCCGACGGCTCGGTCCGCCTGGCCGGCCTGGCGCTGGCAGCGGACGATGTAGAGATCCTGGCCACGCCGCGTCCCGGCACGGCCGTGGCGCACGACGCCGGGCTGGTGGTGGTGATCGACACCACGCTGACCGACGAGCTCCGGGCGGAGGGCGACGCGCGCGAGCTGCAGCGCGCGGTGCAGGACCTGCGCCGGGACGCCGAGCTCGAGCTGGACGACACGATCGAGGTGTGGCTGGAGTTGCCGGCCGGGGCGCTGGAGCGGTTGGGCCCCCACCTGGACCGGCTGGCCGCGGAGACGCAGGCGACCGCCGTCCGGCTCGAGGCGCCGCCGCCCGACCTGCCGGCCAGCGAGGTGGCCCTCGAGTCCGGCCGGGCACGCATCGCGATTCGGCGCGTCGCCGGGGACGCACAGCCGTGAGCGGCGTCTCCGCCGGGACGGGCCCCCGGAGGGTTGTCGGCACCACCTGGCCCCGCCTGCTGCTCTTCCTGGGGCTGGGTGCCGTCATCGTGGTGGCCGACCAGGTCTCGAAGGCCTGGGTCAACGGGTCGTTCGCGCTGAGTCGGGCCTCCGACGTGGTCGCGGGTCCGCTCGCGGCGCCGACACCGGTGCTGGGCGACTTCGTGCGGATCGCCAAGGGCTACAACAACGGCGCGATCTTCAGCCTCTTCGGCGCGAGCGCCTCGATCTTCGCCGTCGGGAGCCTCATCGCCATCGCCGCGATCGTCTGGTTCGAGGTGGCACGCGGCGGCCGCACCTCCTGGTGGGTCACGGTCGCCCTCGGGCTCCTGCTGGGCGGCGCGACGGGAAACCTGATCGACCGCGTCCGGCTGGGCTACGTGATCGACTTCGTGGACATGGGCATCGGCACCTGGCGCTGGTACACGTTCAACGTGGCCGACGCGTCGATCAGCGTCTCGATCGTGATGCTCCTGCTGGCGGGGCTCGTGGGGGACGGCGGCGGGGCCGCCGATGCCGGCGAGCCGGCGAGGACAGGGGACGGGGGAGCGCCGAGCGGCGTCCCGGGCCCGGATGCGGTGCCCGGTCCGCGCGCCGGCGGGCCCGCGGGGGATCCCGGCGCCGGCGGGCCCGAGGCACCGGAATCGCACGCCGGCCGGCGGTCGGTCTGAGTGCCTGGCCTGGTCAGCCTCGCGGTGCCGGCCGGGGCGGACGGGCTCCGGGCTGACCGCTTCGTGGCGGATGCCACCGGGATGTCGCGGGCGCATGTGCAGCGACTGATCCGCGAGGGCCGTCTCGCCCGGGACGGGCGGCCGATCAAGGCCAACGTGCTGCTCGCGGCAGGTGACCGGCTCGAGCTCGACGTGCCCGAGGTGCGGCCGCCGGACGTGGCCGCAGAACCGATCCCGCTGCAGGTGGTGTACCGGGACGACGATCTCCTGATCGTGAACAAGCCGGCCGGGATGGTCACGCATCCCGCGCCGGGACATGCCGGCGGCACGCTGGTGAACGCCCTGCTCGCCATCGGGGGCCCCGAGGCGTTCGGGGGGATCGCCGGGGTGGCGCGGCCCGGGATCGTCCACCGGCTGGACCGCGACACGAGCGGGCTGCTGATGGTCGCACGCAACGACCGGGCACAGGCCAGCCTGATGGCCCAGCTCAAGGCGCGCCGTGTCCGCAAGACGTACCTCGCCCTGGTCGCGGGGGAGCCGCCCGCCGCGGTCGGGCGAATCGAGGCCCCGATCGGGCGCGATCCGCGCCACCGGACGCGGATGGCGGTGGTCCCCGACGGCCGGCCGGCCGTGACCACGTACCGCGTCCGCGAGCGTTTCGCGGGCTGGTCGCTGCTGGAGGTGGGGCTCGTCACCGGACGGACCCACCAGGTCCGCGTGCACCTCGCGTCCATCGGGCACCCGGTGGCCGGCGATCCCGTCTACGCGACCGGCGACGCGCGCCGCGGCCCCTCCGGGTTGGCGCGGCTCTTCCTCCACGCGTGGCAGCTCGAGCTGGAGGCCCCCTCCGGGGGTCGGGTGATCCGCGCGACG
>JAJYDP010000665.1 GCA_021777365.1 Chloroflexota bacterium
GTGTGCGTGAACGTCTCGAGGTACAGCTCGAGGCTCTTCCGATCCGCGCCCCGCCGGATGATCTCCGCGAGCTCGTCGGGATCCTCGGTCGGCAGACCGCGGTACCCCACGTCCCGCGCCAGCTCGACGAGCGTGCCGGGACGCAGCCCGCCGTCGAGGTGGTCGTGCAGAAGCACCTTGGGTGCACGCCTGATGGTGTCGATCGTCAGCACGCCCAGAGCGTACAGCCCGGGCGGGCCGTGCGGGCGGCAGACTCGCCGGGGCCGCCGGTTGTCATGGATCCGTTACCCGGGGTCCCCGCCGCCGGACTTGCCGGCGACAGCGACGCTCCGTATCGTTCGGCAGGTCATCGGTAGGCAATTTGGCCTATCATTCCCAGTGCGTTTGGCCCCCCGGGGCGGCCGCCTTGCAGGGCTGCGCCGAGCGCCACCGCCCGGTTGTCGAGGAGGATCTGCCTGTCGTGCCCAGCCGCCCGCCGCGCCCCGTGCGCGCCGTGCCGCTCGCCCGGTCAATCGCCGGGCTCGCGGTGGTTGCGGCGATCGGAGCAGTCGCGTTCCTGGCGCTGCTCGGGAGTGGGCCGGTCTCCGGCCAGACCGGATCCGGTGGCGCGCCGGCCGGGTCGTCCGCCGGCTCCCCGGGATCGTCCGCGACGGTGCAGGCCGGGGGGGACCTTGCCGCCGGCCGCGCGCTCTACTTGCAGACGTGCGCGGCCTGTCACGGCGCGGCCGGCCAGGGCGTCTCCGGGAGCGGGCCCAGCCTGCAGGGGCAGGGGGCGGCAGGCGCCGCGTACGCGCTCTACACAGGCCGCATGCCGCTGCTGGAAAACGGCGTGCCGTCGCTCCAGCAGAAGCCCGTGCTGTCGCCGGGGCAGATCCAGTCGCTCGTCGACTACGTCGCCCAGATCGCCCCGGGGCCCACCATCCCCCCGGTCGACACGCAGGGCGCAGACATTGCGGCCGGCCGGCAGCTGTTCATCAACAACTGTGCCGCGTGCCATGGCGCGGACGCGGCCGGGGGATCCGTCGGCGGAGGCTTCGTCGCGCCGAGCCTGCACAATGCGGCTGCCCCCACCGTCGGTGAGGCGATGCTGACGGGTCCCGGGCCGATGCCCGTGTTCAGGCTGCCGATCCATCAGATCGACGCGATCGCTGCCTACATCGGGTACCTGCAGACGGCGCCGACGCCGGGCGGCTTCTCGCTGGGTGGCCTCGGCCCGGTCCCCGAGGGGTTTGTCGCCGGTGCCGTGGGCCTCGTGCTGCTGCTCGTCCTCGTGAACTGGGTGGCGAGGAGGCCGCACCCGTGATCGGTCCGACCGGCCTGCCGGAGGGCGACTACTCGGGGCCGCGGGTGCGCAGCCGTCCGGCGACGCCCGAGGAGTTCCGCGCGCAGGTCATCGTCGGGGCGCTGTTCGCGGCCACGATGGTCGCGGGGTTCGCGCTGCTGGTGGTGTACCTGGTGGGCGCCGACACCCAGGTACAGGGGATCCTGCTCACGCTCGCCTTCGGCGGGCTCGGCGCCGGCATCGTGGTCTGGGCGCAGCGACTGCTGCCGACCCGCGTGGTGAGCGAGGACCGGCACCCCCTGCAGCCGGAGCCGACCGCCGAGGCGTCGGCCGCGGAAGCCGCCACGCGCGAGGCGGAGGCCGGCTTCGCGCGCCGCCACCTGCTGATCGGACTGCTCTTCGGGGCGTTCGCGGGGCTCGGCGCCGCGCTGCTGATCCCGGTCCTGTCGCTCGGCCCTGCGCCGGGCCGCAGCCTGTTCGTGACGGCCTGGAAGAAGGGCTCGCGCGTGGTGGGGCTGGACGGCAAGCCCGTGCAGGCGAGCGCGCTGGCGATCGACGGCGTGCTGACCGTGTTCCCGGAGGGCGCCGCCGGCGACGCGATGGCGCAGACGCTCCTGATCCGGGTCCCGCCGGACCTGCTCCGGCTGCCGGCGGATCGGATGGCGTGGGCGCCGGACGGGTACGTCGCGTACTCCAAGGTGTGCACGCACGCCGGCTGCCCGGTGGGCCTCTACCGGGCGATCCAGCATCGCCTGATCTGCCCGTGTCACCAGTCCACGTTCGATGTGCTCGATGGGGCGATCCCCAGTTTCGGGCCGGCGGCCCGCCCCCTGCCACAGCTCCCCATCCAGCTGCAGCCGGACGGCACGTTCGTGGCGCTCGGGGGCTTCCCGGAGCCGGTGGGGCCCAGCTTCTGGAACATGACCTCGGGAGGCGGCGCGTGAGCAGGGTGCCCGGGCCTGCCGCGGATGATCGCGTCGGCGGCGTCGAAGCCGCCGCGCCCGGAGGTGACGGGCACGCGGCCGCAGTCGCGGAGATCGGCGATCACCATGCGCCGGGGGAGGACCTGCCGGTCGTTGGCGGTGCGGTGCGCTTCCTCGACGAGCGGACCGGGCTGGCGACCTTCGGGCGGACCGCGCTCCAGAAGGTCTTCCCCGATCACTGGTCGTTCCTCCTCGGGGAAGTGGCGGCGTTCTCGTTCGTCGTCCTGCTGCTCACGGGCACGTTCCTGACGATGTTCTTCCGCCCCGACACGACCCCGACCACCTACAGCGGCCCGTACGTGCCTCTGCGGGGCGCCACCGTCTCGAGCGCGTTCGACTCGGTCATGCAGCTCAGCTTCGTGGTCAAGGCAGGGCTGCTGATGCGGCAGATCCACCACTGGGCCGCGCTGATCTTCGTCGCCGCGATCCTGACGCACCTCGCGCGCATCTTCTTCACCGGCGCCTTCCGGCGCCCGCGGGAGGTGAACTGGATCATCGGGTTCGGGCTGCTGCTGCTCGCGCTCGGGGAGGGCTTCTCCGGCTACTCGCTCCCCGACGACCTGCTCTCGGGCACCGGGCTCCGCATCGCCTACTCGGCGGCGCTGTCGATCCCGTTCATCGGCCCCTGGTTCGCCTCGCTCGTCTTCGGCGGCATCTTCCCGTCGGCGGCCTTCATCAGCCGCCTGTTCGTGATCCACGTGATGCTGCTCCCCGGCGCGCTGATCGGCGGGATCTCGATCCACCTGCTGATCGTGTGGCTGCAGAAGCACACGCAGTACAAGGGGCCCGGCGCGACCGAGCGGAACGTGATCGGGTTGCGGCTCTGGCCGGGGCAGACGTTCCGGTCGGTGGGGCTCCTCTTTCTTACCGTCGCGGTGATCGTGCTCCTCGGCGGGCTGTTCCAGATCAACCCGGTGTGGGAGTACGGTCCCTTCGTGCCCTACACGGCGGCATCGCCGGCGCAGCCCGACTACTACATCGGCTGGCTGGAGGGGCTGTTGCGCATGGCGCCCGGGTGGCAGGTGACGCTGTTCGGCGTGACCATCCCCGAGCCGTTCGTGCCCGGCGTGGTGATCCCGGGCGTGCTGTTCGGCGGGCTGTGGGCCTGGCCCTTCATCGAGGCCAGGATCACCGGCGACCGCCGGGAGCATCACCTGCTCGACTGGCCGTGGGAGGTGCCCT
>JAJYDP010000666.1 GCA_021777365.1 Chloroflexota bacterium
CGCCACCGCCCCCTCGTAGATCGTGTCGGCGACGTCCAGCATCGCCTGCGTCCCCGTATCGTGCGACAGCACGTCGCGTGCCAGGTACAGGGCGAAGAGCACCGTCGCCAGGACGGCGATCGGGATAAGCCAGGGCATCGCACCGGCTAGACCGCTCACGTCGGACACGCCTCCCGTAGACAAGGAAAGACCCCCCGCTGCGAGCGGGGCAGGCACGCGGTTTTTGGCAGGCCGGAGTGTAGCATGCGGTCCCGGTCGGCCCGGGCTATGCATTGCATATCCATCGGCCTACGGAAGCCAGCGCGGCTGCGTCCCGTCCGGCGACAGTTGACGCAGCTCCCGCCCGTCCGTGCGCACCTCCCAGATGCCCGCGCTCGGGCCGCCCGCCGCCGGGACCCGCACGAACACCACCAGGTCGCCCGCCGGCGAGAACGAGGGCTCCCGATCGGAAAGGTCCGTCGCGGCGCTCAGCGCCAGCGGGGAGCCACCGCTCGCCGGCTGGAACAGCACGTGCTGCAGGCCCCCGCTCGAGAGCCAGGCCATGCCCCCCTGCGACGAGACGCTGAGCCAGGGCCCTCCTCGGGCCAGGGGCGCCGGTGCCGCGCCGTCCCGCAGCACCCACGCAGAGGCACTGGCCTCGCCCGCGCCCGTCGCGTCCACCACGAACCCGCGGTCGCGGTCGGACCACTGCATGGGTCCGGTCGGGTTGCGCAGACCCGTCGGGGTGGCCGCACCGCTCGCGAGGTCGATGCGCACGATCTGGCCGCTCGAGTCCACGACGAGCGCGGTGGCGCCGTCCGACGAGACGGCCGCGACCGCCGACCACGGTCCCGGCTGCACGGCATCCGCGGTGTCCGCGGTGTCCGCGGCGACCGAGCCGGTGGGCGGGGCGCCGCCGGGCAGGAGCTGCCGCACCTGCTGGCTCGAGTCGATAGGTAGGAGCCAGATACCACGGTCTTCACCGGCGAGCCTCCCGCGTCGACCGACGATGACCGCAGTGCCGTCGGGCAGGAGGCGGGGGGCATAGTCGAACGCGTCGCCCGGGGTGAGGACGGTAGGGTTCGAATCGCCGAGCCTGAACGTCTCGACCAGGCCGCCCGACGCGTAGACGACCCGCTTCCCGTCGGCGGTGACGTCGTAGGCCGTCACGGGCGCGAGCTCGTCCGTCAGCTGCCTGGGGTTGCTGCCGTCCGGGTTCATCGCCCACAGGTTGCGGACACCGGTGCGCGCCGAGAGGAACAGCACCTGGTTCTGGAGCGAGTCGGTGGGGGCACCCGTGGTGAACGACCAGGTCCGCCCCGCCGCCACCACGCTCGGGTCGCCGGCGCGTTGGACACCATCCAGCAGTTCCACCGTGTACGTGGTGTGCGGCGCCAGCGGCGCGGAGGGCTGGTACACCAGGACGCTGGCGGGCGGCGTGTCCCCCGGCACGTCGTCCGGCACCGTCTCCACCCGCAGCTCGCCGGGGGCGGGCGGGGTGACCTGGACCAGCCCGCTGATGCTCCCCGGATCGATCGGGCCGTCGAACAGCATCGCGATGGAGCCGTTCACGGGCGCCCCGGCCGAGCCGTCGGCGGGGATGGCCCTCAGCAGCCCGAGGCCGGCACTGACCGTGGTGAAGTCCACGGCGATCGGTCCGGCCGGGGAGTTGCCGTCGGTGTCGGCCGCGAGGTCGGACACCGTCACGATGTAGTGCGTACCGAAGGCGAGTGGGTCGAGCGGCGTCAGCGTGACCGTCAGTCCGCTCCAGGTGGCGCGGAAGCGCGTCGACGGCAGGATGCTGATCGCAGCCTGCGTCGCGCCGACGTCCATCAGCCGGTCGAACGTCAGCGTGATCGTCGAGTCGACCGCGACGTCGGTCGCGCCGGCGGCGGGGATGCTGGAGGTGAGTGTCGGGAGCCCGACGGTCCGGAACGTGAAGGTGGTCGCGCCCTGGTTGGCGACGTTGCCGTTCACGTCGCGGAACCCGGGCGAGATCGTCACCGCGAACTGCGTCGCGACCGGGAGCTTCTGGGCGGGCGTGAAGATCATGGTCCGGGTGCCGTCCCACGAGAAGGTCCCCCGGACCTCCGGGACCATCTGGAAGTGGAGCTGGGCCGAGCTCTCGTCGACAGCCTTGGTGAACTGCACGTCGACGGTGGTGTGGGTCAGGCCGACGTGGGCGTCTCCGGTCGTCCGGGCGAGCGTGACGGCCTGGACGGCAGGCGGGACACGGTCCACCAGCGTGGCGTTCGCCAGGATCAGCAAGAGCGCGGCGATGGCAACGAGGCGCCCGGCGAGCTCGACGGTGTGGCGTGACACGAGGCCTGACGTTACCACGGAGCCGCTTCCCGCCCCGTGCGTCGCTTGGGCCTATACTCCCGCCTTGTGATCCGAGACGTCCGTCCCGCGTGACCCAGCGCGCGCGCGGCTGCCTCCTGGAGGCGGTCGAGACACTGGTCCTTACCCTCATCATCTTCCTGGTCATCCAGACCTTCATCGCCCAGCCATACCAGGTCGAGCAGATGAGCATGGAGAACACGCTGCTGCCGCACCAGTACGTGCTGGTGGACAAGCTCACGCCCCGGTTCGACCCCTACAAGCGGGGCGACATCGTGGTCTTCACGCCGCCCGGCGCGGCACCCGGCTCGATCCCGTTCATCAAGCGTGTGATCGGCCTGCCCGGCGAGACCGTGGACCTCCGCAACGGTCACGTGTCGATCAACGGCCAGGAGATCAGCGAGCCGTACGTGTACCCGGGGCAGACCACGGAACCCCTCGGGGGGCAGGACCACTGGGTGGTGCCGGCGAACTCGCTCTTCGTGATGGGCGACCACCGCGAGCAATCGAGCGATTCGCGCGTCTTCGGGCCGGTGCCGATCTCGAATGTCATCGGCCGGGCATGGCTGCGGTACTGGCCCCTCAACACCTTCGAGATCCTGGCCACGCCGACGTATCCCGACCTGAGCCCGCTGCCGTTGCCCTCGGCCCTCCCCTCCGGCGACCGCGCCGAGGCCCCTCCGGCCGCCGCGCGCGCGCCGGCCGCTCCCGTCGCCGACCGCTCCGCGGCGTTCGCGCGCGCGGCCTGACCCTGGGTCCGGCCGTGGAACCTGCGCTGGCCGGGATGGGGGCCCTCGCCACCGCGATGGCCGTGGCGGCGTCCCTGCGGGCGCGGACGGCGCGGGTGGCGGTGCTCGGCATGGGCGCTGCCCTGGTCCTCTCGCCCCTCGCGCTGTCCCCCCTGCCGCCGGTGCTGGCGCTGGCCTTCTGGCTGGTGACCGCGCTGCTCGCCACGTACCTGCTGCTGCTCGCCGAACGCGAGGGCCCGGCACTCCTGCCGCCGCTTCCGCTCGGGGGCTGGGCCGAGGCCGCCTTCGTGCTGGTCGGGCTCGCACTCGGGTGGGTGGTCGCGCCGATCGCGGGTCCCGGCCGAGGGCCGGCAACCGCGCTTGCCGCCGGGGTCG
>JAJYDP010000667.1 GCA_021777365.1 Chloroflexota bacterium
CTGAGGTCAGGTCAGCGCGTGCCCCACTGGTACGTCTCCTTGACGATGCGGAGGTAGACGAACGCCTCCGTCTCCCGCACGCCGTCGACGTGGCGCAACCGGTCGACCAGGAACGAGAGCAGCGCCTCGTTGTCCTCGCAGACCGTCTCGACCAGGATGTCGTAGTGGCCCGCGGTGATGACGGCATACGAGACCTCGGGCAGGGCGGCGATCTCCTCTGCCGCGGACACCAGCTTGTCCCCGTCGCAGCGCACGCCGATCATCGCCATCTGGTGGAACCCCACCTTGAGCGGGTCGGTGACGCCGACGATCTGGAGGATTCCCCGCTCGATCAGGCGGTTGGTTCGCGCCCGCACCGCCGCCTCGCTCACGCCCAGGTCGGCCGCGATCTGGGTGAACGGTCGGCGGCCATCCTGCTGCAGATGCTCGATGATGCGCTTGTCGAGCGGGGCGAGCTCGTCGCCCACCCGGTCGGTCAGCGCCCGTGAACGAATCGGTTCCATCGCTTCGACAGTAGCAGGTCCTGGCGGTTCGGTACAACGGGATTCGAAGCACGCGACTCCCGACGCGTCAGGACTCGCACGGGGCCCGGGGCCTCGCGCCTCGCATGGCGAGCGTTCCGTTGCCCCTGACGTGTCGGGCCCCGCCGGGAGCTCACCGGGCACGGAGGCAGCCTCGGTGTACGATGCCGGCCAATGCAGCACGATGCCGAGCCGCGGGGTTTCTCCACCCGCGCCATCAGGGCGGCCAGCCGGTCCCCCCACTTCGACCAGGAGCCCACCACCGTCCCGATCTACCAGACGGCGACGTTCCGGTCGGCAGACGCGGCCGAACTCGCCGACGTGCTCGGGGACCGCCGGCCGGGCTACGCGTACTCGCGGATCGCCAATCCCACGGCCGCCGCGCTCGCGGAGGCGGTCGCCGAGGTCGAGGGGGCGGCGGAAGGGTTCGCGTTCGGCACGGGCATGGGGGCGATCTTCGCGGCCCTGGCCTCACAGCTCTCCGCCGGTGACGAGCTGGTGGCCTCGAACGCGCTGTACGGCAGCACCCGCTCGCTCGTCGAGAACGGGCTGCGCCGGTTCGGCGTCACCGCGCGCTACGTGGACGCAACCGACCACGCCGCGGTCGAGGCCGCTCTCTCGCCGTCCACCCGCGTCCTGTACGTCGAGACGATCTCGAACCCGACCATCGTGGTGGCCGACATCGCCCGCCTGGCGGCGATTGCCCACCGCCACGGCGTCGCGCTGATCGTCGACAACACGTTCGCCTCACCGTATCTGTGCCGCCCGGCCGAGCTCGGCGCCGACCTAGTGGTGGAATCCGCGACGAAGTGGATCGGCGGCCACTCCGACGTGCTGGCGGGGATCGTCTGCGGCGATCCGGAGCGGATGGCGGCGGTCCGTGCGCTCCAGGTCGACACGGGGGGCATCGTGGCCCCGTTCAGCGCCTTCCTCGTCCTGCGGGGGCTCACGACGCTCGCGGTGCGGATGGATCGCCACTCGGCTACGGCAGAGGCGCTCGCGGAGTACCTCGACCAGCAGCGGGACGTTGTCGTCCGGGTCTATTACCCGGGGCTGCCCGGCCACCCCCAGGCCGAGGTCGCCCGTCGTCAGCTGCGCGCCGGCGGCGGCATGCTCGCATTCGACCTCGGGAGCCGGCAGGCGGGGGCGGCGTTCCTCGACGCCCTCCAGATCGGCGAACGCACCGCGTCGCTGGGCAGCGTCCACACCATGGCGGTCCACCCGCCCTCGACCACCCACCGCCAGCTGGACGCCGCGGCGCTCGCCCGCGCGGGCATCGCCCCGGGGCTCGTCCGCGTCTCGGTCGGGCTGGAGGACCCGGACGACCTGCTCGGCGACGTGGCCAGGGCACTCGACGCGGCCCGCGCAGCCCGCTGACCGTGGCCACCGCGTCGTTCGCCCGGTCGGGCTCGGCCCGGCTGTCCGATCCGCTGGCTGGCCTGGGCTTCGGCGCCTGGCGGCTGCTGACCAGCGTGCGGTTCGCGGTCATCCAGATCATCGCCGTGGCCGTGGCGGCGGTGTTCGGGGCAATCCTGCCGCAGATGCCGGCCTCGGCGGTCCAGGACCCTTCCCAGTACGCCCAGCAGATCGCCGGGATCCACGCGCAGTACGGTGGGCTGTCGGTCCTCGGGCTCACGTTCGGCCCGACCCTGGTCGACCTGTTCGACCGGCTGGGCCTGCTGCATGTCTTCAGCGTCTGGTGGTTCACCACGCTCCTCACGCTGCTGGCCGTGAGCATCGTGGTCTGCACCGCCGACCGGACGCCGCGCATGTGGCGGAGCGTCCGCGAGGTCCGGGTCGCGCAGCCGTCCGGGTTCTTCGACGCGCGCCTCCCCAACCGGACCGCGATCGCGATCCCGCTCGCGGACGAACGGGTGGCGAAGGTGCTGCGGCGGCACCACTACGCGGTGCGGCAGGTCGACGGTTTCGTGTACGGGGACCGGAACCAGTACTTCAGGCTCGCCACGCTCCTCACCCATGCCGGCCTCGTGCTCTTCCTGGCCGCCGCGGCGATCACCGGCGCCTTCGGGTTCCAGACCGTGCTGGCCCTTGGCGACGGGCAGACGGCGCCGGTGCAGCCCGTCGGGACGCCAGGGAACCTCATCGTGAAGAACGTCGAGTTCTCGGCGCCGACCCGTCCCGACGGCTCCTTCATCGACTTCTCGACCGCCGTGGCGGTGTACCGGGACGGCCGGGTGATCGCGCGGAAGACGATCCACGTCAACGATCCGCTGACGGTCGACGGGTTCGTCATCCATCAGAACACGTTCGGACCGGCCGCCGACCTGGAGATCCACGACGCGTCCGGGCGCCTGGTCTGGACCGGGCCCGTCCTGCTTGCCGGCACCCTGGTCGGGCTGCCCCAGGGGTTCCTCACGATCCCCGGGTCCAACCTCGGGCTGCTGCTGGTCCTGGACCAGAGCGCGTCAGGCGCCCCGCGCCTGACCCTCCAGGGCCTCGCCGCCGATCCGTCGGGCGCCAACACGCAGACGGTGTTCATGCAGTCGCTGGGCGTGGGGCAGACCAGCGACACGGCGACCACCTCGGGATACGCGATCCGGTGGGTCAGCACCTCGGCGTTCAGCGGGCTGGTGATCCGGCGCGACCCCGGTGAGACACTGGTCTGGGTCGCGTTCCTGCTGCTGCTCGGCGGGCTGGTGCTGACGTTCTACTTCCCCCGACGTCGCGTGTGGGTGCGGATCCTGCCGGAGCGGGCCGAGGTCGCGCTGCTGGCCGACCGGTACGTGGACGCGCCGCGGGAGCTGCGGGAGTTCGTGCGGGATCTGCGGGCGGCGCCGGCAAGGGCCGCGTGAGACCATGGCCGCGTGCCGACACTGACGCAGATCTGGCGGGACGTGGTGCCCACCGCGACGTGGGTTTCACCCGCGGAGGTGGGCCCGAAGAGTCCCACCC
>JAJYDP010000668.1 GCA_021777365.1 Chloroflexota bacterium
GCATTCGTCTGGCTGGCAGGCGCCAAACAACGGCTCGTTGTGGCGGGTGTGCTCGTCGCGGGTCGCGTCGCGATAGATCCGGAAATCGAGTCCGACTGCCGGCCGGCGATCGAGGCCCGGGGGGATCAGGACCCACACGCCGACGATCGCGATCACCCCGAGCGAGGTGCGGGTGACGACGCGCGTGACCACGTCCCTCTTCCCCGGCACGCAATTGGGATACAGCGCCGGTCGGTAGTGCATGCCGGCGGAGTCGCTCGGGTTCGTCGGACAGCACGCGACTCCACGAAACCGCCCAGCCGGTCCACGCCACTCGTCGCCACCGGTACCTCCGTGCCGCGGCAACCGGTATCAAGAGTTGTCCGACCGATGCCTCCCGGATAGAGATTCCCAGAGGGTGGCTCCTGCTCCAGACACACCGAGCATCGGCCGCGCCTTCCGCCTCTGGCACGACGAGCCCAGCCAGGCCACCAGGGGCAGCACCATCGAGGGCACGGACGTCAGGGAGTAGAGCAGCCCGCCGTTGGTCGGGTTCACCACCGCGGCCCGCCACCAGTCGAGCCAGAGCGTCCCGAACGGCAGGCAGGCCACGGTGAAGAGCGCGAGCGCGACCCACCAGGCCCGGCGCCGCACCCCCGGCAGGGCGAACGGCGCCAGGCTGGGCTTGATCAGCACCAGCACGGCGGGGCCGGCCACGATCAGGCCGAGCGCCTCGAACGCGATGATCCACATGCCCGGATTGCCCTGGAGGTAGATGCCGGGGGTCCACGGCCACAGCGCGAGCACGAGCATGACCGGCCACGTCCAGGTCGCAGGGCGGAGCCACCACAAGGCCGCGACCGTCAGGCCCATCGGGATCGCCCACCAGGTCCACGCCGGCAGCAGGACGAAGGGCACGAAGAGGTAGAGGGCGACCGGCGGGTACAGGACGTCCGCGGCGTGCAGGTACCGGATCGGATACGGGCCCGCGAGCTGGTGGGGGAGATAGAAGGTCCCGTGGGCCAGCCAATCTGACGCTGCCCCGCGGTAGAAGTGGTAGTCGATCCCGATCTGCCCGGGCTGGAAGTAGGGCGGGTCGAACACGAGGACCAGCACCAGGACGGCGAACAGGAGCACCAGCGCCCCGAGCGATGCCCGGGCGAAGAGGCGCCAGAGTCGGTCGGTGCGCATCGCTTCAGGCCAGGCCCGAGGACTGTCGCCCGGGCGCCAGCGTCGAGCCGGCCGGCGAGGCGGTCGGGTCCGCGTGCTGAGCCTGCCGCGCCGGGTCGCCGAGCGGAGCCAGGAGCGGCAGGAGGCGCGCCAGGTTCTCGGTGTTGACCACGGGCGACCCGAAGACCGAGGCGAGGACTGCGATCGCATACGTCGCGCCGGGTCGGTTGCGGAGGACGAACATGGCCACGGCACACAGGCCGAAGAACGCGATCGGCAAGACCGAGGCGATGCCGCCCGGCACGCCGAACATCCGGGCCACGGCGGCGAGGCTCTCGGCCGTGGCTCCCTGGACGGTCGTCTGGCGTGCGATCCCGAGATAAGCGATGTGCGCATCGAGCCCGGCCCCCAGGAGGCTGACGCCGCCGAGAACGACGAGCGCCCCAATCATCCAGCCCACGGCCCGCCAGCGCCGCTGGCACAGGAGCCACCAGCCGAACGCGATCGGCAGCAGCTTGACCCCCGCCATGAGCGCGACGATCGCACCGACGGCGGGGTCCCACTTCCTGGGCGCACGCCACACGACGATGGCGCCGGCGATGAGCAGGGCGTCCACGTTACCCACCAGCAGCTGGACGGCGATCGCCTGCGAGAGAAGGGCAACGACGATCGCGGCGACGTATCGCCGGCGGCCGGTGAACGCGGGAGCCCGAAGCAGGACCGCGGATACGCCGACCAGCGCGACATCCGAGGCGATCCACCAGGTGGCCACGCCCAGCGGGTACGGGATAAGGGCGAGGGGGCGCCAGAGGACCGCGATCAGTGGCGGGGAGAGCAGTGGGACGGTCCAGAAGGGCGCGAACATCGGGACGACCCGGTCGCCCGGCGAGAGCGCGTACAGCGCGTGCCCGGCATTGAGGCGTTCCGCGGCGGCCTGGTAGACGATCGCGTCCTGGGCCAGCCAGCCGGGCCGCAGCACGAGCGCGAGGCCGAAGATGCCTGCCACCATCACGACGGCGGCGGCCAGCGCAAACGCATCGGGTGGCAGCCGGCGGCGCTTGGACTCCACGGGGTCCCTCCTGGACAGGTGCGAGCAGTATGCCAAGGTGACCGAGGGGCTCGCCGCCTCCCGTCAGATGTTCCGGGCCTGGTACGTTCGGACCACGCCCGTTCGGGGAAGAGCTTGATAGGCTGCACCCTCGTGAACACCGCCGACACGCCGGAACCCCTCGCCGGTGCCGGGGTCGCCGCTCCGGGCGGGTCCGCCACGTCGGGTGAGTCCGCCGCCTCGGGGGCGTCCGCGCGCCTGCGCGGGGCGCTGCCGGGGGCCACGGCAACGATCCTCGCGGCGTACCTGGGTTCCAGGCTGCTCGTGATCCTGTCCGCCGTCGCGGCCGAGGCGCTCATCCCTCGCAACCCGCGGCTCATCCCCGGGAGCGGCGGCCCGATCCTGAGCAGCCTCACGAGCTGGGACGGCTGGTGGTACCTGGGGATCGCGCGGTCGGGCTATCATGCCGCGCCGATCGCTGGCCAGTACCACGACTACGCATTCTTCCCGCTGTACCCGGCGCTGGTGCGAGTGCTGTCGATCGCCACGCCGGCGTTCGACGGGCTGATCGCGGTCCTGCTCTCCAACGTCCTGTTCCTGGTGGCGCTCTGGCTGCTGTACCGCCTCACCCGCGAGGTGCTCGACGAGGAACGAGCGCTCTGGTCCGCGGTGCTGCTCTGCCTCTTTCCGTTCAGCTGGGTCTTCTCGATGGCGTATGGCGAGAGCCTGTTCCTCGCGCTCAGCCTGGGCTCGCTACTGGCCGCTGAGCGTGGGCGGGCGGGCTGGGCGTGCGTGCTCGCCTCGCTGGCAGGGCTGACGCGCCTGCCGGGGGTGCTGCTGGTCGTGCCGCTCGCGCTGATCCTCTGGCGCCGGGCACCTGATCGCCGGGCGCTGGCCTGGCTGGTTGTGGTTCCCGTCGGGGCGGTCCTCTTCGCCCTCTACGTCGGCCAGCTGACGGGCAGCCTGGGCGCATACGGCGCGGCTCAGTCGGCGTGGGGACGCAGCGGCGCCGGCACAGCAGCAGCGGGCGGCCAGAGCCTGGGCGCCAACCTGGACCCGATGCTGGCCACCTTCCTGGTCACGCTGCTGGTCTACGTGTTCCTGCTCGTCTACCTGCGACCGGACCGCATCCCGCTCGCCTACGCCCTGATCCCGATCCTGACGCTGGCGTCGGTCTTTGCCAGCGGCAACCTGCAGTCCATCGGCCGGCTCGGGATGGTGGCGTTCCCGTACCT
>JAJYDP010000669.1 GCA_021777365.1 Chloroflexota bacterium
ACCGCGCCCGGGTGGAGCACCAGCTCGCGCTCGTGCTCCCCGCCGCCGGCATCTCGCACTGCATCGATGCGGAAGGTGAGGTAGTTCCCCTGGTAGACGACCCGCTCGGCGATGGTCGTCTCGCGCAGCCACGCGTCGCCGCGCTGCTCCCGATCGTGCGTCATGGCCCCGTAGTATAGGTTGGTGACTCACCACAGCCCCGGGGCGCTCCATATCCACTCCCGGTTCAGCGATGGCACGGGCGACCTCGACGAGATCGCACGGGCCGCACGCCGAGCTGGCCTCGAGTGGATCGGGATGACCGACCACAACACGCTGGCGCCGACGTATCGCGGCTTCGAGGGCATCCACGACGGCCTCGTGGTGATCGTCGGCTACGAGTGGACGCCCGGTGGCGGCGACCACATGCTCGTGTACGGGGAGCCCGCGGCGCTCGGCGACGAGCCGCTGGACCCGGCGCTCCCCCCGGGCGACGCGATCGGGATCCTGGGCAACCGCGGCGCGCTGACGCACCTGGCGCACCCGGACGAACGGCGCGGTGTCGCGATCCCCGCGTTGCCGCCCTACCCGTGGCGCGACTGGAGCGTGCGGGGCATGCGCGGGATCGAGTTGTGGAACTACATGAGCGAATGGGCCGAGCGGCTGACTCCAGCCAACCGGCTCCTCCACGTGCTGCTGCCCGGGACCGGGCTCCAGGGTCCCACCGATCGCGTCCTGCGGTGGTGGGACGCGCTGAACGTGCCTGCGGCCCCCGACCGCGGCGCCCGCGCCCCGCGCGCCTCGCGGCGGAGGCCGGCCGACCCTCCGCCCGGTCGACCCAGGTTCGCCGGCGGGGACCGGCTGACCGTGGGCGTCAGCGGCGCCGACGTGCACGCGTTCAGGATCCGCGCGCTGTGGCGCACGATCACGATCTTCCCGTACGCACAGGTATTCCGGACGTTCACCAACTACCTGCGCCTGCCGGCGCCGCTGCCACCCGACATCGAGTCGGCGCGCGCCGCGATCCTGTCGGCCATCGCGGACGGGCGGCTGTACTTCGCGAACCGCAGGCTGGGCGACGCACTCGGTCTCGAGCTGACCGCGGCGGGCCTGGACGGACGACAGGCCGGCCCCGGCGAGTGGCTGCCCTGGTCCGGCGGCGCCGAGCTGCGCGTCCAGAGCCCGCGACACGCCGCGCTCCGCCTGCTGCGTGACGGCGCCGAGATCGCCCGCGGGTACGCGAGGAGCCTGCGTGTCGAGGCGCCCGGCCCCGGGTCGTACCGGCTGGAGGCCCGCCGCTTCGGCGACCCGTGGGCCTACACGAACCCCGTGGTGCTGACGCCTCCCTGACCCATGCCCGACGGCGCGTCCAGCCCGCGATGTCCGGCGACCGGTCCCTCGCGGGGCGGGCGCCGCCCGGGGTACGATGCGGGCCACATCCGCGGCTCGGAGGTCCTCGTCGATGACCCGCTCTCGAGCGACTCGCGTGGATCCGGCCGCGCACCGATGAGCGCCGCGCCCGCATGACCGCCGGCCACCAGGGCCCCTCGGGCTTCCTCGCCCCGGACTCCGTGTCGTCCATCGTCCGGGAGCTCCGGCGCGACCTCCGCGCCGACGGCGGTGTCGCGGTGTACCTGGACGACACCGAGGGGGCGCTGCGGATCGCGTTCGCGGATGGGCCCGTCGCCAGGCGCCTGGAGCCGCGCGGTACGCGCCGCCGCGGGCTGGACCTCCCCATCCATGTCGAGCGCGCCGGTCCCCCGGGCGCGACGCTGCTCGTGGCGGTGCCGGACGTCGATGGCGGCTTCGTGTTCCTGGCGAGGCGGGGCAACCACCCGTTCACGCGCGCGGACCGCGCCGTGGCCCGGGTCTACGCGCGCCGACTGGCCGAACGAGTCGCGGTCTCCAAGGTCGCGGAGCGGACCTCGCACTGGGTGCGCCAGCTCGAGACCATCCAGCGCATCGGGGCTCGCCTCACCCGGCTCGCGTCGACCGAGGAGATCGGGCAGGCGATCGCCTCGGAGACGCGGAAGGTAATCGACTACCACAACTGTCGCGTCTACGTGCTCGAGGAGAACGGGATCGATCTCACGCCGGTCGCATTCAGGGGTGACATCAGCGAGTACGGGGGCGAGACCCTGGAGGCGCTCCGGATCCGGCTCGGGGAGGGGCTCACCGGTCTCGTTGCCCTGCGTGGCGAGCCACTGGTCATCCCGGATGCCGCCCGGGACGAGCGCGCGATCCAGATCGACGGTACACCACCAGTTGACGAGTCGATGCTGCTCATGCCCATGCTCTACGAGCAGCGAGTGACGGGCGTGATCGTCCTCTCGAAGCTCGGGATCGACCAGTTCGGCCCGGACGACGTTCGCCTGCTGCGCATCCTGGCCGACCAGGCCGCCGTGGCGATCGCCAACGCCCGGCTGCTGGCCAGCCGCGACCGGGTGGTCGAGGAGCTTCGTGCCATGCTCGAGATCAGCCAGAGCAGGAACGAGGCGCGCGACGATCGGTCGCTCGCGTCGGTGGTGGCGCGGCGGATCTCCGTTGGGGCGGGCGTCCAGGCGTGCGCGATCGTGCGGTGGATCGAGGGGACCACGCGGCTGGAGAGCGTCGGCCGATACGGCTCGGACCTGCCCGCGATGGCCTACGACCTGCGCGAGCGCCCGGCGATGCGCCGCGTGCTCCGCGAACGGGCGACGGTGATCGTCCAGGCCTCGGATCCACTGCAGGAACCCGACGAGCAGGAACGCATGCGGAGTCGCGGCGACCGCACGCTGCTGATGGTCCCCATGATCGCCGGCGGCGGGGTATTCGGCCTGGTCGAGCTGGCGACGCGCACTCGAGAGCGGCACTTCACGGACGCGGACCTGGACTACTGCCGTGCGCTGGCGAACCATGCCGCCGCCGTGCTCGAGAACGCCTCGCTGCTCGATCGACTCCGGCGGGCGGCGGACCTTGATCAGCTGACGGGCCTCGCCAATCACCGTCAGCTGCAGGAGCGCCTGGCGCAGGAGGTGGCCCGGTCCTCCCGCACCGGCCGCCCACTCGGCGTGGTCATGCTGGACCTCGATGGCTTCAAGGCGGTCAACGACCAGTACGGGCACGCAGCCGGCGACCAGGTGCTGCACGAGGTGGGTACCACGCTCAGGCTCGCCGTCCGAACGAACGACGTCGTGGCCCGCTACGGCGGCGACGAGTTCGTGGTGCTGATGCCGGATACGACGGAGCGCGACGCACGCCTCGCGGCGCAGCGCCTGCTGGCTGCATTGCGGGAGCGGGCCTATGCCCTGCCCGACGGTGACGCCACTTCGGTGGGGGCCAGCATCGGGTTCGCGATCCATCCCCAGGACGGCCTCACGCCCGGCGCGCTGCTCGCGGCGGCGGACCGTGCCATGTACCTGGTCAAGCGGCGCGGCGGGGGCCGAGTGCGCCACTCCGCCCGTTCCGTGGAGG
>JAJYDP010000670.1 GCA_021777365.1 Chloroflexota bacterium
TGGCCAGCCGACCGGTCAGTACGACGCCGGCGATCCCGGCCAGCAGCCCTGAGATCACGTAAACGGCAATCCGCACCCGGCGCACGTTGATGGCCGAATACGCGGCCGCCCGCCGGTTGCCCCCCACCGCGTACACGTAGCGGCCGAACACGGTGTAGCGCAGGACGACGTACGAGACGGCGAACACGGCCAGCATGATCACGATGGGGACCGGGATGGGCCCGATGTAGCCGCCGCCCAGAAACACGAAGGTGGGCGAGTTGACGCTGATGGGCTCGCCGCCCGAGTAGATGAGATCGAGTCCCCGCGCCGCGCTGAGCATCGCGAGGGTGACCACGAAATCGGGGATCCGGATGAGCATGATCGCGAGGCCGTCCACCAGGCCGGCCAGCGCACCGACGCCCAGCCCGGCCAGCAGGCCGGCGCCCACACCCGCCTGCAGGGCGACCCCCGCCGCCACCACGCCGGTGAGCCCCACCAGCGACCCGACGGAGAGGTCGATCCGCGCCGCGAGGATCACGAAGGTCTGGCCCGCGGCCAGGATCGCGATGACCGACACCTGTCGTCCGACGTTCAGGATGTTCTGCGAGGTCAGGAACGTCGGGGTGAGCAGCGCGAGTCCCACGCACATGGCCACGAACGCCATGAGCAGTCCGTAGTCGGCGATCGAGATCCGGTGCGGACGGAGCGCCGCCAGCACGCGTGCGCGACCGTCGGTATGCTCGGTCATGCTGCGGCTCCCATCGTGACCAGGTGCAGGACGCGTTCCTGGGTGGCCTCGGCCCGGTCGAGGGTGGTGATGGCGCGCCCGTCGCGCAGTACCAGCACCCGGTCGGACAGGGCGAGCAGTTCGGGCAGATCCGACGAGATGAGGATCGCCCCGACGCCCGCCCGCACGAGATCCGTGACGATCTGATAGATCTCGGCCTTGGCGCCGACGTCGACGCCGCGCGTGGGCTCGTCGAGGATCAGCACCGCTGGGCGGATCTCCAGCCACTTGGCCAGCACGAGCTTCTGCTGGTTGCCGCCCGACAGGTGCAGCGCCTGGGCGTCGAGGGACGGCGTGCGGATCCGCAGCTCCTCCACGCGCCGGCCGACGAGCGCGCGTTCGCGGGCCTGATCGATCCAGCCGAACCGCGAGATGCGGGGCAGGGTCGCGAGGGTCTCGTTGTGTCGCACGGACATCGCCAGGACGAGACCCAGCGTCTTGCGATCCTCGGGCAGGTACCCGATCCCGGCGCGCAGCGCGTCCTCGGGCGAGCGGATCGACACCGCGCGACCCGCGATGCGGAGGCTGCCTCGATCCAGCGGGGCCATGCCGAACAGCGTCTTGGCGATGCTCGTGCGTCCCGCGCCCACGACGCCCGCCAGCCCCAGGATCTCGCCGCGCCGGAGACTGAAGCTCACGTCCTCGAATCGCCCGGCCGACGAGAGCCCGTCCACCGCGAGGATCTCGGTGCCGGGGGCCATGTCGGCCTTCAGGTTCAGTTCCTCGAGCTGGCGCCCCACCATCAGTCGGACGATCTCCTCCCGCCGGGGCGCGGCCGTCTCGCCCACCACCCGGCCGTCGCGCAGCACGGTGACCCGATCGGACAGCTCCAGCACCTCGTCCATGCGGTGCGAGACGAAGACGATTCCGACGCCGTGCTCTCGCAGCCCGCGCACCAGCGAGAAGAGCGCCTCGATCTCGTGATCCGTGAGCGCCGCGGTGGGCTCGTCCATGACCAGGACCCGGGCCTCGGCCGACAGCGCCCGCGCGATCTCCACCAGTTGCTGGTCGGCGACGCTGAGCCGCCGGACCGGTGCCTCGAGCGGGAGGTGGACCCCGAGGC
This sequence comes from Chloroflexota bacterium, assembly GCA_021777365.1. The sequence continues at coordinate 1,833 of JAJYDP010000670.1, forward strand.
GGGCGATCGCCGCCCCGGCCTGCTCGCGCACCGCCTGCCCATCGACCCATCCGCCGCGCGTGGGGAGGTGATCGAGGCAGATGTTCTCGGCGACCGAGAGCGCCGGGATCAGGTTGAACTCCTGGTGGATGACGCGGATGCCCAGCGCCCGCGCCGCGCGCGGCGAGGCCATCGCGACCGGCTGCCCCCCGAGCTCGATGACGCCCGCATCCGCGTGCTCGACGCCGCCGATGATCTTGAGGAGCGTCGACTTGCCGGCGCCGTTCTCGCCGACCAGCCCGTGGATCTCGCCTGCGTCGAGGTCGAAGTCGACGCCGTCGAGGGCCACCACGCCCGGATAGGCCTTGGCGATCCCGCGCAGTGCCAGGAGGTGCTCAGCGCTCAAAACGGCACCCCCGCCCGCAGCACCACGTTCGCATACGGGGTGAACTCCCCGGTCCGCACGATCGCCGTCGCGCCGGCCGCCATGTCCTTCAACTGCGCGTGCGGCACGGACTCCGGCGCGATGCCGGGACCCAGCAGCTCCGCGACCGCGCCGGCCAGCGACGGGTTCGCGCGCTCGAGCTCCTGCGCGATGGAGGCGGCCTCGAATACCCCGGCGCGGAGCACGGCCCGCAGGACCGCCAGGAATCCAGGGAGTCCCGGTTCCACCGCCAGGTCGATGCGTCGGACCCCGCCCGGAATGGGCAACCCCGCGTCCGCGACGACCAGCAGCTGGCCGTGCCCCAGACCCGCGATCACGCCATCGAGCTCCGCGTGCAGCAGACCCTCACGCTTCACCGTGTCCTCCCTGCAGGTTCGAGTCCGTCCACCTCGTCGCGGGTCGGCAAGCTGGCCTGCGCGCCGGGCCTCGTCACCGAGATCGCGGCCGCACGATTGGCATACACGACCCCCGAAGCGAGCGGCCGCCCTTCCGCGAGCGCCACGGCCAGGGCACCCGCGAACGCATCGCCGGCCGCCGTGCTGTCCACCGCGTGGACGGCGATGCCCGCCACATGGGCCACGTAGCTCCCCTCGACGAGCGTCGCCCCCTCGGCGTCGAGCTTCAGCACCACCGCGCGCAATCCCCGGCGCGCCAGCCGGGCCGCCGCCAGCCGGGCCGCCGCGGCATCGGTCACGCTGATCCCCGACAGGAGCTCGGCTTCATGCCGGTTCGGCACCAGGATGTCCAGGTGTTGCCAGAGCTCCTCGGGCAGCGGACGGGCCGGCGCCGGATCGAGGATCACCGTCGCGCCAGCCGCGTGCCCGGCGCGGGCAGCCGCGATCACGGCATCCATCGGCACCTCGAGCTGAAGGAGCAGCACGCGCGTGCCGGTCCAGTCCCAGCCCTCGACATCCGCCGGGCCGAGGGCCGCGTTCGCCCCGGGGATGACCACGATGCGGTTGGCGCCGCTGCCCTCGACGCCCACCACCGCCGTCCCCGTGGGGAGCCCCTTCACGGTGCGCACACGGGAGACATCCACGCCACGCTCGGAGAGGGACGTGCGCAGCCATCGTCCCGCCTCGTCATCCCCGACGGTGCCGACCAGCCCGACGTTGCCGCCGAGCGCGGCCGCGGCGGCCGCCTGATTGCCGCCCTTGCCGCCGGCGAACCGCG
>JAJYDP010000671.1 GCA_021777365.1 Chloroflexota bacterium
CGAACCTCGATGCCTTTGCGGCCGCTCTAACCTCAGCGACGTGGGGAGATTGGCAGGTAACCCACCTGCGCATCGAGAAGCTTCCCCGGACGCTCGACCCATATTGGATTCTCGTCGCTCGCATCGGCGAACCAGCGGCAGCGGCTGGGGCTCACGTCGCGAGCCTTGCCGGTACAGCCGTCAACGCAACGGTGCTCGACTACTTCGTGCGACAGGCAGAGGCGTCCCAGTACGATCCACGGCTCGTCAAGACGTGGCTCGACATCCTCGGTGCCCACGAGTTCAAGGACGGGGCCGTCGTCAGCGCGACATGGGCCGTGCTGATGTTTGACCTGTTGGGCGTGGACGTGGTGGCGGAGTGCTGTAGGCGGCACCTTTGCATGACGGCGGACGTGCCGATCACGGCGGCGCTGAACGGTGACGACGACGCTGCCGTCGGAGCAGCATTGAGGGCCTGAACGAAGGTGACCCTCCGGGAGCTGGCGGCTCCGGGAGGGTCGGTGGTGGAGACATGGTCCACCGGTGTCGATCCTATGGCCCTGTCCGCTCGCTGTCGACGCCTATGCGGCGTGCGGTCAGGCGATCGACCCGCCCCGGCCGCCCTGTCCCGCGTGCGGGGCGCCGACGCAGGCGTGGCACGGTTATTGGCGGCACCTGCGCGACGTCGGGGACCGCCTGATCTGGATCCCCCGCGTGCGCTGTTCCCGCTGCGGGCGCACCCAGGCGCTGCTGCCCTGGTTCGTGCTGCCCTGGCGCTGGGACGCGGTGACCTGGATCGGGCGAGCCCTCGAGCTGGCGGCGCAGGGCCTCGGCCACCGCCCCATCGCAGCCGTGCTGGCGCGTCCCGAGACGACCGTGCGGGGCTGGCTGCGGCGGCTCCGGCTGGGGGCGCCCGAGCTCACCCGGCGGCTCCTTGCGGAGGCGGTGCGCGCCGGCTGGTCGGGCTTCGAGCTCCCGGTGCCGCCCCTGCCGCGCCTGGCCGCGGCGGTGCGCGCGCGGGCCGCGCAGTGGCTCCGGCGGCACGGTCCCGCGGACGGCTGGTGGGTGGCCAACCTCGTCACCGGCGGGGCGCTGCTCGGGACCAACAGAGACGCGCCCTTGGCGCCGGCGGGGGCAGACGCTTCGATGGCGCCGACAGCCCCGGAGGTGCCCGATGGACCGTGATCCCGCCGAAGCGCGCGCCCTGTGGCGCTACCACCTGATCGCCGAGGCGCTCGATCCGAAACTCGGCGCAAGAGAGCGCGGCCTGCTCGTCCGCCGCCTGGCCGGCGAGGAGCACGCCGGCCCCGACGGCGAGCCCCGCACGCCCAGCCGCGGCACCCTCGATCGCTGGATCCGCGCGTATCGGGCGCACGGCCTGGCGGGGTTGCGCGACCGTCCGAGAGCCGATGCCGGCGGCGTGCGGCGCCACGCGGCGCTCCTCGATGAGGCGATCCGCCTGCGCCTCGAGCAGCCCGCTCGCTCCGCCGCTCACATCGGCGAGATCCTCTTCGCGCGCCACGCGGTGCGCCTCTCGGAGCGCACGCTGCGCGAGCAGTTCGCGCGGCGGGGCCTGACGCGCGGTGAGCTGCTGCGCGACGGACGCACCTTCGGCCGCTACGAGGCCGACCACCCCAACGAGCGCTGGATCGGCGACGTGCTCGTCGGTCCGTTCGTGCCCCACCCCCGGGCGCCGGGTTCGCTGCGGGCCCGCCTGTTCCTGCTCGTCGACGACCACAGCCGCCTGCTCGTGCACGGGCGCTGGGTGGGCAACGAGACCCTGCGGGCGGGCCAGGAGGTGCTCCACGCGGCGATCCTGCGGCGGGGACTGCCCGACTCGCTCTACACCGACAACGGCTCGGCCTACAGCGGCGCCGAGCTGGCGCGCAGCTGCGCGATCCTGGGCATCCGGCTCATCCACAGCCGGCCCTATGCCCCCGAGGGGCGGGGCAAGCAGGAGCGCCTCAACCGGGTCATCCGCGAGCGCTTCCTCCTGGAGGCCACCCAGGTCGGCATCGCCTCGCTCGAGGAGCTCAACGACCGCTTCAGCGCCTGGGTGGAGCGCTACCTCAACGTGCGGGTCCACTCCGAGACCGGCGAATCACCGCTCGCGCGCTATGGCTCGGGGAGCGTCCGCCCCGCCGATCCGGAGCTCCTGCGCGCGGCGTTCCTCTGGTCGGCCCGCCGGCGTGTCAGCCGGGCCGCCACGGTGAGCTTCCTGGGCAACGCGTACCAGGTCGACCCCGCCCTGCGCGGGCGATCGATCGAGCTGCGCTACCGGCCCGAGGACCTCGCGCACATCGAGGTCTGGTTCGAGCGGCGCAGCTTCGGCCTGCTCGCCCCGCTCGTCATCGCGCACCACGTCCATCCGATGGCGCCACCGGCGCCGCGCCCGGTCCCCCCGCCCACCGGCATCGACTATCTCGGCGAGGTCCTCGCCGCCGAGGAGGCCGAGACGACGGGGGCGATCGCGTATCGCCAACTCACCCGCGCCACCGATGCGGACGAGGACGAGACGCCATGAACGAGCGGGCCCCCTGGCTCACCCATTTCGGCTTCACCCGCACCCCCTTCGGCAAGTCGCTCGCCCCAGCCGAGCTCTTCAGCCGGGGGCCCCACCAGGAGGCCGTGGCCCGCATCCTCCACTGCATCGCGGAGGCCACCCTGTGCGTGATCACGGGCGAGGTGGGCACCGGCAAGACCGTGGCCGCCCGAGCCGCCCGAGCGACCCTCGACCCTTCCCGCTATGCGGTGATCTACGTGGCCAACCCGGCCTTCGGCACGCGCGGGCTCTACGTCACGGTGGTGCGCGCCCTGGGCGCGGCGCCGCGCTTCTTCAAGGCCGAGGTGATGGCCCAGGCCCAAGAGCTCCTGGCGGCGGAGGAGGCCGAGCGCCACCGCCGGGTGGTGATCGTGGTGGACGAGGCGCACCTGTTGACCCCGGCGCAGCTCGAGGAGCTGCGCCTCCTCACGAACGCCGAGATGGACTCCCGGAGCCCCTTCGCGGGCATCCTCCTGGGCCAGCCGAGCCTCAACCGGCAGTTGCGTCTCGGGGTCTTCGCCGCGCTCGACCAGCGCATCGCCACCCGCTACCAGCTTCCGCCGATGGACCTGGGGGACGCGACGGCCTACCTGCGCCACCATCTCGCCCTGGCCGGCCGCTCCGATCAGCTCTTCGCCGACGACGCGGTCGTGCGCCTGCACCGGCTCTCCAACGGCATCCCGCGCGCCTTGAACAACGCCGCCACGGCGGCCCTCATCGCGGCCGCCGCCGACGGCAAGGAGCTCGTCGACGACGCCTGTGCCAAGAAGGCCGTCGCCGAGCTGACGCGTGAGTAGCCCCGCATGGTCGCCATGGAGCGCCGCCGTTTCATGGTCGCCGAACGCCGCCGCTACATCATCAAATAGCGTCGCCGGCTACACACGGCCGGCCCGTCGAACTTC
>JAJYDP010000672.1 GCA_021777365.1 Chloroflexota bacterium
GGATCGACGCAGCTGGCCAACCACCAGCTGGGGATCGTCAAGGGCAAGCCGGCCGAGACCGAGCCGGTGCCGGTGGGGGCCGCCTCGGGGAACGGGAGCGGCGAGGCATGACCGAGCACGCGATCGTCATCGACGGCGTCGGCGGCCAGGGGGTCCGGGTCATCGGCAACACCATGGCCACCCTGCTGGGCGCGATGGGCTACGAGGTGACGCTCCTCTACGACTACGACTCGAGCGTCCGGGGTGGCATGAGCGAGGCGTTCCTCAAGTACGCCGACGAGCCGATCTCGAACCCGGTGGTCGAGCACGCGAACGTCACGCTCCGTCTCGCGGACCGCGGCCCGAACCACCTGGACAGCGACTACGTGGTCTGCGACATCGGGCTGGCGAAGCCCGGCGAGCAGGCCGAGGAGATCCCCTTCCTCGAGCTGGGGGTGAAGCACTTCGGTCGCGACCTGTTCGGCAACATGATCGCCCTTGGCCGCCTGCTCCGGCTTTCCGAGGTGTCGTTCGACGAGGCGGCGTTGATCGCGGCGCTTCCGGCGAAGTACCGCGAGGAGAACATCGGCGCCGTGCGCCACGGGTACGAGCTGACCCCCGACCAGATCCGCCGGATCGTGCCGGAGGAGGCCGCCGGACGGTTTGCCGGACGCTACGCCGAGGCGGTGCTGGCCGGCGCCGATCCGAACCGGGCGATCGAGGTGGCCGCGCAGCACGCGACGGCCTGACGACCGGTGGCCGAGGGGCCGCTCGTCGCGGTGCTCGCCGACGACCTGGTCTGGGCGACCCGGCTGGACCGCCTCGTCCAGGATGCGGGTGGCCGGCCGCTGCCAGTCAGGACGCTGGACGCGCTCGACCGGGTGCTGGACGGTAACGGCGGGCAGGGCCGGTCGCTGCCGCCGGCGGGTGTCGTGGTCGACCTGACAGGTCGCACCTACGACGGGATCGATGCCGTGCGCCACGCGGCCGCCAGGGGCGCGCCGGTGGTGGCGGTCGGGCAACACGACGACCGGGCAGGCCGGGAGGCGGCCCGGTTGGCTGGCGCGTCCAGGGTGCACGCCTATGGTCGCCTGTTCGCGGCCGGGCCGAGCGCCCTGGTGTCGTGGATCGGCGAGCTGTCTGGAGGCCGGGAATGAACGGGAAGGGGGGAGCCGTGGCGGCGACCGGCCGCGCGACGGGGGAGGCGTCCGCATGACGGCAGGTCCGGGCAGGCCGCCGGAGATCGCGCCCGCGCGCTTCGGAACCCGCATCCGCGCGGCGCGCGAGAGGATGCGTGCCGGGGGTGACATCGCCCTGCTCGTCGGCGTGGGCGCGGACCTCCGCTGGCTGACCGGGTACGACGCGATGAACCTGGAGCGGCTCACGCTGCTGGTGCTCCCGCAGGAAGGCGAGCCCGCACTGGTGGTGCCGCGCCTGGAGGCGCCCCGCGCGTCGCTGACGCCCGCCGTCGCGGCGGGCCTGGTCCGCCTGGTCACGTGGGAGGAGACGGAGGATCCGGTGGCGCAGGTGCCGGGGCTGGTGAGGGCGGCGTCCGGCACCGCTGACGCCACGGCCGACTCGGATGCCGCGGCGGGACCGGCTCCGGGTGGGTCGGCGGCGACGACGCCGGAATCTCGCCGCGGCGCGGCGGCGGCTCCTGCGGCCCCGCGCACCCGCAGGCTCCTCGTCTCCGACCGCCTCTGGGCCTCGTTCGTGCTGCGGTTCCAGGCTGCCTTCCCGCGCGTCCCGTTCGGGCTGGCCTCGGACGTACTGCGCGAGCTCCGGATGGTCAAGGACACCGACGAGATCGCCCTGCTGCGGGCCGCGGCGGAGGCCGCCGACCGGGTCATCCTGGCGATCGCGAGCGGACGACTGGTCGGGCGCTCGGAGGCCGACGTGGCCCGCGAGGTCCGGGAGCGGCTCCTCGACGAGGGGCATGAGACCGCCGAATTCGCCATCGTGGGCAGCGGCCCCAACTCCGCATCGCCTCACCACGACGCGTCCGACCGCAGGATCTCGGCCGGCGAACCGATCGTCCTGGACATCGGCGGCGCGTTCGAGGGTTATGGCTCCGACATCACGCGGACGCTGTGGGTGACGGGCGAATCGGACTCCCGCCTCGACCCCGGGTTCGTGCGGCTGTACGAGGTGCTGCACGAGGCACAGGCGGCGGCGACGGCGGCGGTCCGGCCCGGCGTGCCGGCGGAGCAGATCGACGCCACCGGGCGGGCGGTGATCGAGGCGGCGGGGTTCGGCCCCCACTTCATCCACCGCATCGGGCACGGGATCGGGCTCGAAGGTCACGAGGACCCGTACCTGGTGGCGGGGAACGTGGAGCCGCTGCGACCGGGGAACGCGTTCAGCGTGGAGCCCGGGATCTACCTGGAGGGGCGCCACGGCGCACGGATCGAGGACATCGTGGTGTGCGGGGTCGCCGGCCCCGACGTGCTCAACCGCGTCACCCGCGACCTGCTGGTCGTGCACGGGACGTGACGGAGCAGCCTGTGACCGACATCCACGAGCAGCCGCCACAGCCCGACGGACTGGCCTCGAACACCCGGCCCGACCCCCCGGGCTCGCCGCCGGACACCGAGCAGGCCGCCCGGGGCTGCACCGTGGCGCAGCTGCGGCGCTTCATCAAGTCGCGGCCGTACGTCCCGCTTCACGAGCTGCGGCGCCGGTTCGAGCTGAGCGGCGAGGCAGACGACGTGTCGGTCCTGGAGACGTCCGAGGGCCCCGTGTATCTCGGCCTGCCGGCCCGCGAGTGCCGGCTGGTGCAGGAACTGCTGCGGCAGGGCGAGATCGGGCTCGAACTGTCCCTCGACCCGGACGCCCCGGTGGTGATGGGCGTCTACCCGATGCGGCCAGTACCCCGGCTCTGACCCGGGCCGACAAGCCCTGTCCAGTCGCGCGCTCCCGGGGTACGCTGTGGCGCGCGGAAACCCCCGCTCCAACGGAGGTGCAGCATGCCGGCAACCGACGAGCCCCGCGTGACCCACGTCGTGCGGGAGGCGATCGATGAAGAGCCCGATGCGACCGCGGCGGCAGTCCGCCAGGTCGACCCGGACGCTGCCCTCGCCGACTACACCGAGCTTGCGCGGCTGCTGCGGGCGGCCGACCAGTCCGGTGACCGCGAGGCGGCCGTCCAGATCCGCGAGCTGATGGACGGGATCTGGCCGGCGCTCACCGAGGAGCAGAAGGTGCGCATCGAGGACGGCGAGTTCGACTGGTAACGCGAAAGGGAGGGGTCCTGTACCGGGGGTGGCGCCACCCTCCTGTGCGGCGTCGAGACCCGCTCAGGCCCTATCCGGCCACTCGCGCCCCGTCCAGCACGAGGCGGTCCCACGCCGAGACTCCCGCAAGATCGACCGGCACGTCGAAGGTCGTGCGCCGGCCCGCGAAGTACTCGTCGAGTTCGCGTTCCGCCGCCGCCAGCGCGCC
>JAJYDP010000027.1 GCA_021777365.1 Chloroflexota bacterium
CGTCTCAGCGGCGTTGACGACGGCTGCCCTTCTGCTCAGCACACTCGCGGCGGGGAGCGTGAGTGCTGCGCCGGCGGGCCGGGCCGCACTCGCTGGCAGCGTGCCGTCATGGGCCACGGCGTCGGCCCTCAAGGGTGCCGCCGACCCCAGCGGCAGCGTTGGCTTCCGCGTCTACCTCGGCTGGACCAACGAGGCCGGGGCGCAGGCGCTCGCGCGTGCGGTCTCCGACCCCCACAGCCCGTCGTACGGCAAGTACGTAACGCCGGCTCAGTTCCGTGCGCAGTTCGCGCCGTCGGCCTCGACGATCGCAGCCGTCCAGAACTGGCTGCGCAGCCAGGGCTTCACGATCGACTACTCGCCGCTCAACAACCGCTACGTCGCGGCGGAGGGCACGGTCGCCCAGGCCGAGGCGGCCTTCGGCGCCCAGATCGATGAGTACTCCGTGCAGGGCAAGCTCGTCCGCTCGCCGGCCTCGGCCCTGACCGTCCCGAGCCAGTTCGCCGGCGTCGTGGACGCCGTTCTCGGCCTCGACGACAGCGCCCAGTTCGTGCAGCTCAACCAGATCGTCGACCAGGCGCCGCCGCCGGCGGGGTTCCGCAATGCGCCGCCGCTGGCCGACTGGTTCGGGCAGCTCGCCTCGCCATACGCGTTCCCCTCCGGGTTCACTTCCGACCCGGCCGGGACGGGCACCGTCCCGTGGTCGGTGAAGGGCACCACCCCTGCCCAGATCAAGAGCGCGTACGGGATCGACCCAAATGCCACCGGGGCCGGGCAGACCGTCGCCGTGGTCGACGCCTACGCGTCGCAGACGATCCTTGCTGACGTCAACCAGTGGTCGACCAACCTCGGACTGCCGACGCTCAAGCCTGGCCAGTTCACCCAGGTCGTCGCCCCCGGCACCTTCCGCCGGCCGCAGAACCCGAAGCAGGACCCGCAGGGCTGGTCTGGTGAGGAGACGCTCGACATCGAGGCGGTCCACGGGATGGCCCCCGCCGCGAAGATCGTCTACGTCGGCGCACCGAACAACTATCAGGACCTCGACGCCGCGCTGAACCACGTCGTGGACCGCGGGCTCGCCCAGATCGTGACCAACAGCTACGGCTTCCCGACCGAGGCGCTGCCGGGCGGCTACATCAAGCCGTACAACGACACGTTCATCCAGGCTGCCGCCGAGGGCATCGGCGTCTACTTCTCCTCGGGCGACAACGGCGACGAAACGTCCTACATGGGCTACGCGACGCCGGACTGGCCGGCGTCGAGCCCGTGGGTGACCGCGGTCGGCGGCACAGCGCTGGGCGTCGGCGAGGACGGCCAGCGGGTCGTGGAGACCGGCTGGGGCACCAGCAACTACAAGTGCACTGGCACGACTTGCACGTTCGTGAGCTGGCTTTACGGCGCAGGAGGCGGCGTGAGCCAGCTATTCGCCGAGCCGTCGTACCAGTCGAACGCGGGCCTGAGCTTCTCCGGTCGGGCCGTTCCCGACGTCTCCGCCCTCGCCGACCCGCAGACCGGGCTCCTCGTGGGCCAGACGCAGACGTTCCCCGACGGCGCGTACTACGACGAGTACCGCATCGGCGGGACGAGCCTCGCCTCGCCGCTCTTCGCGGGGCTCATGGCGCTCGCAGACCAGAAGGCCGGCAAGCCCTACGGCTTCGCCAACCCGTTCATCTACGCTAACTCCACTTCGTTCACCGACATCGGCTCGACGAAGACGGCCGTGGCCCGCGCCAACTTCAACAACGGCGTCGACGCGAGCAGCGGCATCTCGTACTTCCTGCGGACGTTCGACGACTACACCGGCTCCCCGACGCAGCACACGGGTCCTGGCTGGGACAACGTGACCGGTCTGGGTGTGCCGCTTGGCGGGACGACCCTGTTCCCGTAAACCCGCTGGGGTGAGCAGAGGACGAGCCGGGCAGAACGCCCGGCTCGTCCGATTCTCACCGGTCGATCACGATCGACCGACGGATCGCGTCAACTGGTGCCTGACTGGCCCACCGCCGAACGAGCAGGTTCGCATGGGCGACGGTGCGAGGATGCTGGAGTCAGTGCTTGGGCAAGACTGGAGCCTGCTTGGCGTCCAGGAGCGCGACTGGAGATGCGACCCCACTCTGCGTCGGCGGAGCATGGTTCTCGGGCACAATGGCCGGTGCCTCCGTCGCGGGCTGGACCGCGAGGAGGCTCGAGGCGTCGTTGCCCGCGCTTCCGCATAGAGGGCAAGGGAAACGGGCACGCCATGTCGGTGGTGTGACGCGGTGGGGCAGCTCCCTGCGCTGGACATCGTCGAACTGGCCGGGTTCCGGGCCACGGGCAGCAGGTGCATCGGCGACTCGGGTTAGGGATGGATCCAGCGGTGACCTCTCGCTCCGCCTTCGCCCGCACCGCCCCCATCGCGCCCCGTACTAGACTCGACCCCCGGCCCGGCGTCCGCGGCACCCGGCGGCGCCGCTCGGTCGCGTCCCGGAGGTCGTATCGCCATGCCTGACGCCGCTCCGACTCCCCGCCCCGGGTATCGCATGGAGCGCGACCCAATGGGCTGGCTGGAGGTCCCCGAGGACGCGTACTGGGGCGTGCAGGCCCAGCGCGCGATCCAGAACTTCCCCATCAGCGGGATGCGCCCCAACCCGGCCCTCGTGCGCGCCGCGGTGCAGGTCAAGAAGGCCGCCGCGCGCGCCAACCACTCCACCGGCCGCCTTCCCGACCACCTCTACCAGGCGATCGTCCGGGCCGCCGACGAGCTGCTCCTGCTGACCCCCGAGCGCGACACGTCGGAGGCGCAGGCCCTCTCGGCGAAGCTGATCGACAGCTTCCGCGTCGATCCCTTCCAGGCCGGCGCCGGCGTCAGCCACAACATGAACACCAACGAGGTGCTGGCCAACCGCGCCATCGAGCTGCTCTTCGAGCGGGGGATCGGCAGCGGGAGGCGCGGCGACTACGCCGTCGTCAACCCGAACGACCACGTGAACATGGCGCAGTCGACCAACGACGTCTTCCCGACCACGATGCGGGTCGCCACGCTCGACCTGGTCCGCGACTTCCTGCCCGCGCTGCAGGAGCTGGTCGACGCGTTCGACCGGAAGGGCCGCGAGTTCGATCACGTCCTGAAGTCGGGCCGCACCCACATGCAGGACGCCGTCCCGATCCGCCTGGGCCAGGAGTTCGCGGCCTATGCCCTGACGCTGCGGCGGGCGAAGGAGCGGATCGAGCACGCCGCCGACGCGATCCGCGAGCAGAACATCGGCGCCACCGCGGTCGGCACCGGGCTCAACGCCGAGCCCGCCTACATCGAGCGGGTCGTCGGCTTCCTGGCGGAGCAGACCGGCCACGACCTGCGCACCGCGGAGCACCTGGTCCAGGCCACCCAGTCGATGGGCCCCATGACGGAGGTCTCCGCCGCCATCCGCGGCCTGGCGGTGGACCTGCTCAAGATCATGGAGGACCTGCTGCTGATGTCGTCGGGCCCGCGCACGGGCTTCGGCGAGATCCGCCTGCCGGCGCGCCAGCCGGGCTCGTCGATCATGCCGGGCAAGGTGAACCCGGTGATGGTCGAGAACCTCTCGATGATCTGCTTCCACGTGATCGGCAACGACACGTGCGTGGCCTGGGCCGCGTCGCGCGGGCAGCTCGAGCTCAACGTGATGATGCCGATCATCGCCCACGACACGCTCGAGTCGCTGACGATCCTGACGAGCGGCTGCCGGCAGTTCGCCCGCGAGGCGGTGCTCGGGATCGAGGCCGACGAGGCGCACTGCGCCGAGCTGCTGGAGCAGTCGAGCGCGATGGCGACGCCGCTGGCGCCGTACATCGGTTACCGGCTCGCCGCCGACATCGCCAAGGAGGCGGTCCGCACCGGCAGGACGATCCGCCAGCTGGTCCTGGAGAAGGGGATCTTCTCGAGGGAGGACCTGGACGCGATCCTCGACCCGCACGAGCTGACCGAGCCGGGCGTGGCGGGCGGCTTCCGCCACACCCCCACCATGCCGGAGGGCTACGAGCGCCCGACGGGACCGGTCGGCGCGGGAGGCTAGGCCCCGCGGCCCGAGGGCACGCCGCCGGCCCACCCGCCGGGCGCCGGCCCCGGGGGGTTGCGCGGCCGCAGGGTAGACTCCGCGCCATGAGTGCGGACGGATCCCTCGACACCCGGCGGCTGCGCGAGACGCTGGGTCGTTTCGCCACCGGCGTGACCGTCGTCACCACGTTCTGCGACGCGACCGACGACGAGACCGGCGGCTGCGGCCAGCTCCCCCACGCCCCTGGGCAGCACGCCTGGGGCACCACCGTCAACGCCTTCAGCTCCGTCTCCCTCGACCCGCCGCTGGTGCTCATCTGCATCGGGCGCGAGCGCTCCATCCACCCGGTCATCGCCTCGTCCGGGCGCTTCGCCGTCAACATCCTGGGCGAGGCGAGCCAGCAGCTCTCCGACTGCTTCGCCGGCGCGCCATCGGCGTTGCCCCGCTCGGCGTTCTGCGACGCGCCCTTCCACGCGGGTCCCGGCGGCACCCCGGTGCTGGACGCGGCCATCGCGCACCTCGAATGCACGGTGGAGCAGGCCGTGGACGCGGGCGACCACACGATCTACCTGGGCCGGGTGATCGCGGCGGAGGCCGACCACGACCACGAGCTTCCGCTCCTCTACTTCCGGGGGCGTTACCTGAGGATCGAGCGGATGGCCACGTCCGACCTGCGCGGCAAGCCGGACGTCTAGGAGCCCGCACCCATGCCGCACGTATGGGCCAACGGGATCAACGTCCACTACACGGCGGAGGGCAACGGCCCGCCGCTGGTGATGCTCCACGGCGCCAGCTCGTCGGCGCTGGAGGACTGGTCCGCGCAGCGGCCGCTCTTCCGCCGGGTGTTCCGGCTCTACCTGGTCGACCTGCGTGGGCACGCGGGGACCCGCGGGCCGATCGGGCCGGCGCTCTCCACCGCCGACCTGGCGGACGACCTGCTGGCGACGGTGGATGCGCTGGGCCTGTCCACGTTCCACCTGGCGGGGTTCAGCCTGGGCGGACTCACCGCGCTGCAGTTCGCGGTGCGCCACGTGGATCGGCTGCGGACGCTGGTGCTCGTCGGGGTCGACCCGCAGCGGGAGCCGCGCGGCAGCGTGGCCCGCGTGCTGATGGACCCGGACCGGATCGAGCGCGAGGAGCCCGGGTGGGCGGCCCAGCTGGAACGACGGCACGAGCCGGTCCAGGGCCCTGGTGCCTGGCGGAACATCATGCGCGCGGTGCACGCGGGGATCGCGTCGGAGACGCCGGTCACGCCCGCCGAGCTGCGCCGGCTCCGCGTCCCGACCCTGCTGGTGGTCGGCGACCGGGACGTCTTCGTGCCAGTCGACCACGCCGTCGCCTTCTTCCGGCAGCTGCCCGACGCACAGTTGTGCATCGTGCCGGACTGCGGCCACCAGGCCATGGTGCTGCGACCGGGCCTCTTCCGGGACGTGGCCGAGCACTTCTATCGCGCGACGGAGGCGGTCGCCTCGGAACGCGCGATGGCCGGGCAGCGCGGCGGTGCCGCTGCGGCGGGACCGCGGCGCGCGCCGATGCCGGGCACGATGGGGCTCGGGGCCCGGGCGCTCAGCCCCGACGCCGGTGCTCCCGAGGGCGGCCCCTGGGTGCCGTCCGCGTCACCGGATGCCGTGCTGCCTGCGGGCCAATCGTCCATCGCGCCCCAGCCGGGCCAGCCGTCCGCCCGGCCCGCGCCATCTCCGTCTCCCGATCCCGACCACCCTTCCGACCCGTATCCCCACCCCGCCACGCCCGGAGGCCCCCGATGACCCAGTCGACTCCCGCCGAACCGCCCCGCGTCCGCGTTGCGTTTCCCGTCCCCGCGCCGGCGCCGGAGCCGGCCGGACGGCCGGAGCAGGGGCCCGAGGCGAGGACACTGGACGGTGTCGCGCTGGTGACCATCGACCGGCCCGCGGTGCGCAATGCGCTCGACGCGGCCACGATCGACCAGCTGGCGGACGCGCTCGAGGCGCTCGACGCGGATCCGGCGTGTCGCTGCATCGTGCTCACGGGTGCGGGCGAACGCGCCTTCGCGGCCGGTGCCGACATCCGCGAGATGGCCGACGACACGGCGGCGGGGCTGCTCGCCTCCGACCCGTTCGCGCGCTGGGAGCGGATCGCACGCGTGCGGACGCCCACCATCGCGGCCGTGCGTGGGTACGCGCTGGGTGGCGGCTGCGAGCTCGCCATGTCGTGCGACATGATCGTGGCGGCCGACGACGCGGTGTTCGGTCAGCCGGAAGTGCGGCTCGGCGTGATCCCCGGCGCGGGCGGCACGCAGCGACTCACACGCGCGCTCGGCAAGGCGAAGGCGATGGAGCTCATCCTGACGGGTCGGAACCTGCCTGCCGCGGAGGCCGAGGCCCACGGCCTGGTGAGCCGCCTGGTCCCGGCCGACCAGGTGCTGGCGGCGGCGCTCGACCTGGCGGTCCAGGTGGCGGCGATGCCCCCGCTCGCGGTCCGGGCGGCGGTCGAGGCGATCGACGCGGCCCAGGAACTCCCGCTCCGGGACGGGCTCGCGCTGGAACGGCGCCTCTTCTACCTGCTCTTCGCCACCGAGGACCAGAAGGAGGGGATGCGCGCGTTCCTGGAGAAGCGGCCGGCCCGCTGGCAGGGCCGGTAGGGGAGCGTCGTCGCGGCATCAG
This sequence comes from Chloroflexota bacterium, assembly GCA_021777365.1. Next base: position 6,653 of record JAJYDP010000027.1, read on the forward strand.
GCCCGGAACCGGCGGCCGTGCCCACCTAGAATCCGCCCATCCTCAATCCGGCCGTCCGTTCAGTCCGGCCGATCGCTCCGCCCGAGGTGCCCGTCGCATGCCCCGTGACCTCCATCGTCCGCTCCGCGAAGCCTGGATCGTCAGCGCCGTCCGCACGCCGATCGGCCGTTACGGCGGCGCGCTGAAGGACGTCCGGCCCGACGACCTTGCCGCGCTCGTCCTGCGCGCCGCGGTGGAGCGCGCGCCGATCGACCCCGCGCTCGTCGAGGACGTGGTGCTCGGCTGCTCCAACCAGGCCGGCGAGGACAACCGGAACGTGGCGCGCATGGCCGCGCTGCTGGCCGGGTTCCCCGTCGAGGTCGCCGGCCAGACCGTCAACCGTCTCTGCGGCTCCGGGCTGCAGGCGATCAACAGCGCCGCGCACGCGATCATGGTCGACGAGGGTGACATCTTCGTGGCGGGCGGGGTCGAGAGCATGACCCGCTCCCCGTGGGTGATGGGCAAGCCCGGGGCTGGCTGGGAGCGTGGCACGCACGAACTGCAGGACAGCACCCTCGGGTGGCGCTTCGTCAACCCGCGCATGCCCAGGGAGTGGACCATCTCGCTGGGCGAGACGGCGGAGAAGGTCGCGGACGAGCGCCACGTGACGCGCGAGGAGCAGGACGCGTTCGGCCTGCTCAGCCAGCGGCGGGCCGTGGCGGCGATCGAATCCGGCGCGTTCGCGGAGCAGCTGGTGCCGGTGGTCGTGCCGCAGGCGAAGGGCGAGCCGGTGGTGGTCGACCGGGACGAGCATCCGCGCGCCGACACGTCCGCCGAGGCGCTCGCGAAGCTCCGGCCCGCGTTCCGTCAGGGAGGCACGGTCACCGCGGGCAACAGCTCGGGGATCAACGACGGGGCCAGCGCGCTCGTCCTGGTGGATGCGGAGCGGGGCCGGGAGCTCGGGCTCCGGCCGATGGCGCGCGTGATCTCGACGGCCGTCGCCGGCGTCGACCCATCCGTGATGGGGCTGGGTCCGATCCCGGCGGTCCGCAAGGCGCTGGCGCGAGCCGGGCTCACCGTCGCCGACCTCGACCTGGTCGAGATCAACGAGGCGTTCGCCAGCCAGTCGGTGGCGTGCATGCGCGAGCTGGAACTCGACCCGGACCGGGTGAACGTCAACGGCGGTGCCATCGCGCTGGGGCACCCGCTCGGAGCCAGCGGGGCCCGACTAATGACGATGCTCGTCCACGAGCTGGGCCGCCGGGGCGGACGCTACGGCCTGGCCACCATGTGCATCGGCGTCGGGCAGGGGATCGCCACGGTCGTCGAGCGCGTCGAGGGCTGACGGCCGACGATCGATCGGTGCCCGGCCCGGGCGCCAGGCCCTGCACGAGTGGGGCGTCCGCTCCGAGCCCGCCGGCCTGGCGCGAAGGCGATCCTGGGCCCGAGCGCCCCGGTCCCGCCCCTGGTCAGCTCGAGTTCTGTCAGCGCCCTTGTCGAAATCGAGCCCCGGCACTACGATGTGCCGCGAGCGACCGGTCCGCTCGCTCCACGAACTCGATCCCCGGAGGGCGCTCCCCCGATGCTGAACACCGAGCCCCAGCCCATCTCCATCGTGACCCCGGTCCAGCCCGAGCTGCCGATGGTCCGCCTCACCGACGCGGCCGCGTCCAAGCTCCGCGAGTTGACCGCCGAGGAGACCAACCCGGCGATCGGGCTGCGCATCTATGTCTACAGCGGCGGCTGCTCCGGGTTCCGCTACGGGATGATGCTCGAGGATCAGCCCACCGCCGACGACCTGACGGTCGAGGCGAACGGGATCCGCGTCTACGTCGACGGCGAGAGCACGCAGTACCTGGTCGGCTCGGAGATCGACTACGTCGACACGCTCATGGGCGCCGGCTTCACGGTGAACAACCCGAACGCCGTCTCGGCCTGCGGCTGCGGCAGCAGCTTCCGCACCGCCGATTCGGCCGGCAGCCCGCACGCCTGCTCGCACTGACCGCGGGCTGAGGCCTTCACCGAAATCGACACCCGCGGCGCTGCCGACTCGGCCGAGGGCTTCTGCCGCCGATCACGCCGACTGCTGACACGTGCCGCGGAGCGTCGCGTACGCTCCGGCCAACCTGTGGCCGACGGGCACGGGAGGGGATGACGTGCTGAGCGAGTTCCGTGCGTTCCTGCTGAAGACCAACGCGCTCGCGCTGGCGATCGGCGTGATCATCGGTGCCGCGCTGGGCGCGGTGGTGTCGTCCCTGGTGAACGACATCATCATGCCGCCCGTCGGCTACGTGCTCGGGGGCGTGGACTTCTCGTCGCTGCAGATCGTGCTCGGAACGCATACCGACGCGACCGGCAAGGTGACGCAGGTCGCGATCCGCTACGGCAACTTCATCAACGTCGTGATCGCCTTCATCGTGGTTGCCTTCGTCGTCTTCATGATCGCCCGAACGTTCATCAAGGAGGCACCTGCGGCGCCCCCGGCGCCGACCAGGACGTGCCCGTACTGCAGGGAGACCGTGCTCGCCGACGCGACGCGCTGCTCGCACTGCACCAGCACGATCTGACGGGAGCGGGGACCGCGACTCCGGACGGGTACCAGGGCGCCGAGGCAGGTCTGGTCCTCGAGGCAGCTGCCTCGACCGCCGAAACGGACGCCTGCCAGCCGGCCGCCGCCGCCCGACAGCCGGGGCACATGCCCGACAGCCGCAACGGACGCCTGCCCGCTGACGGGCACCCCCCGTGGGGGCGCTGCCACTGTCGAAGGATCCACTGTCGGGCACGTCGCTTCCGGGCGCTCCGGACCCGGGATCTTCGGATGGTCGCTATCGCACGCCGGCTGAGCCGTACGCGCGGTCGGCGCAGACCGGGACCGATGAAGTCGCCCATGGGCGCAGCGGCGGGGCGTTCGGGCCACGAGGATCGAGGCGCAGGCCGGCGTCGGCGACGAATAGCGCATCTCGAACCGTGGGGCGGCGTCGCGAGGGCATGCCGCGCCGGGCGCCACGATGCGCCAGGCCTGCGTAAGGCCCGTCTCGCGTGCATTGGCGGACAATCCGGCCGCGTTCGTCGCTATCGCACAGCGGGTGGACGTCAGCGAGCCTGGTCGGTCGGCCGTCGCCGCGTTCGTCGCTATCGCACGGCGGGTGGACGTCAGCGAGCCAGGCGGATCCCGGCAGCCGACGCGTCGCAGCCGACGCTCGGTGCTGCTGCTCGCTCCGCGTGCGTCGGCCGGATCGGCTTGGCCGGCGATCCCCGTCGTCGCGGGCCGGGCCGACAGTGCGGACCAGGGTCGATCCGCCCCTGGAGGCCGCACCAGCGTTCAGGCCGCAGCACGGCGCCCGCCGTCGGCGCCTCCGTCACCCGGAGAGGCGGACGCGGAAGTGGTACCGGTCGCCGCGGTACCAGGAGCGGGCGAACTCGATCGATCGCCCGTCCTCCAGCCTGGTGATGCGCTCGAGGTAGAGGAGCGCGGCCCCCGGTTCGATGTGGAGGAGGGCGGCCGTCCCCGGCTCCGCCGCACGGCTCTCGATCGACTGGTCGGCGTGCCTCGGCCGGAGCTGGTACACGCTCTGCAGCACCTCGTAGAGCGATCGCTGGGCGAGATCGATGCTCAGCAGGCCGGGGCAGAGCTCGAGCGGCACGTGGGTCACCTCGACGGCCATCGGCTCATCGTCGGCCAGGCGCAGGCGGCGGATCCGGGCGATCGGCGCCGCGGCGGCCAGGCCGAGCCGATCCGCGACGTGCGGGTCGCTGACCTCGTCGGCCGCGAGCACCCGCGATGACGGCGAAAGCCCGCGCTGGACCATGTCCTGGGTGAACCCGGTGAGGACGCCCAGCGACCGGGGCGTGCCCGGAGAGGCGCGGAAGGTTCCCCGGCCCGGGGCCGTGAAGACCGCGCCCTCGTCGGTGAGCTCGCGGAGCGCCTGCCGGACCGTGATCCGGCTGACCCCCAGCTCACGCGCCAGCTCGCGCTCCGAGGGCAGCGCGCCGTCGGAGTGGTCGCCGTCGCCGGTGATCCGCAGGCGGAGCACCTGCTTGACCTGCGCGTAGAGCGGTATGGGACCCCGTCGGTGGAGCTGAGGCATCGTTCGGCGCCCGATGGAGGTGGAGACCGGGTAGCCCCGGGGGTGAGCCGCGGCTACCCGGTGCCCGTCAGATGCCGATCACGCGGCGTGCACGGATGGGCGCTCGGCCGGCGCGGCCTCCGCCGCTCCGCCCGGAACCCAGCCGCGCTCGACGAAGTGCGTCTGCCACCAGCTGGCGGCGGCCACCAGGACGGCGCAGACGACGACCAGTGCGACCACCGCACCGACACTGCCGATGCGGGCCACGTTGCCGCTCACGATCCCGAACCACTGGAAGTCGGTGTCGCCGAAGGTCGTGTTCACGAACCCGATGGCGCTCATCACCGGCACCAGGAAGGCCGCGAGGAAGGTGATCAGCAGCCCGTTGACGAAGCCGCCGAGCACCGCGCCACGTCGGCCACCGGTCGCGTTTCCGAACACGCCCGCACCGGCACCGTCGAAGAAGTGCGGCACCATGCCGGGCAGGATGAGGGGCAGCGCCAGCCACGGCCCGAGCCACACGCTCAGGACCACGAAGCCGACGAGGCCGCCCACGACGCTCATCAGGAAGCCGATGATCACGGCGTTCGGGGCGAACGGGTACATCACGGGGATGTCGAGCGCCGGCACCGCGCCGGGCACGACGCGCTCCGCGATCCCGGCGAAGGCCGGGACGATCTCGCCCAGGATGGTGCGAACGCCGAGCAGGATCACCGCCACGCCGGCGCCGAACGACAGGGCGTTGCCGAACTGGGCGGCCAGGTAGCCGCCGGCACCGCCGACCGTCCCGCCGCCGGCATCCTTGATCGCCTGCGCCTCGCCCACGCGGGCCAGCAGCGCCACGGCGAAGACCAGGTAGAGGATGACCATCGACGCCGCCGTGGCGACCATCGGGTCACGCACCCACTTGATCGCGTCGGGCAGCTCCATCTCCTCGGTGCTCTTGCTCTTGCCGACCCACTGGCCGAGGAAGCCCGAGGTGATGTAGCTCAGCGTGTTGAAGTGGCCGATGGCGAACGGCTGGCCGCCCGTCAGCTTCTTCGTCCACGGATGGGCGAAGGCGGGCATCACCACCATCATCGTCGCCAGGCCGATCGCGCCACCGATCACCGCGAGGGTGTCGGTCGCCTTCTGGCTCAGCAGCACGACCGTCAGCACGGTCGCCATGAAGAGCATGTGGTGGCCGGTGAGGAAGATGTAGCGCAGCGGTGTGAGCCGCGCGATGACCAGCGAGAGCAGCACCCCGAAGAACATCGCGTACGCGATGTCGGTGCCGAACGCGGGCTTCGCGTTGACCAGCGCCGTGATCGCCTCGTTGGTGGGCACGACGCCGTTGGCGCCGGTGGCACCGAAGATCATGGCCCCGAACGGAGTCAGGGCGGAGATCACGATGCCGGCACCGGCGGCCAGGATGACGTAGCCCAGGGTCGCCTTCGCGGTGCCGCTGATGATGTCGCCGAGCTTGCGGCGCCCGGCGATGAGCCCGATGGCGGTGATGATGCCGATCAGGTACGCCGGCTTGCCGAATACCTCCGACGAGATCCAGTTGAAGAGATAGCCAACGTCCATGGTGACGACGCGCTCCTCCCGTTCTTCCCCCTCGTCCTCCGTGGCCTGGCGACAACTCCCGTGCCGCCTCCATGCCCGGCGTCGACCGAGCCCTGGCCGATCGAGATCGAGCCGCCGACTCGGACCGCCACGTGCCGGGCGGTCATCGACGATCCACTGCCCTCCTTTCCACGGGCTCGCTCGTCATGCGCTCGGCGGGCTAGGCCTGGCCCCCGGGGAGCGCGGAACGGAGCTTCTCGACCATCTCGTTCAGGTCGATGAAGTTGCGGATCGTGACGATCGGGGGTTTCACCTGGCCGATCTGCTCGGCCAGCTCGGCCGTGGTCAGGATCAGGTCGGCCGTCTGGGCGGCTGCGCGTGCCGACCCGATGTCGGACACTTCGACGTCCGCCTTGAGCCCCAGCTGCCTGAGCGCCTTCTCCGCCTGCATCCTGAGCAGCAGCCCGCTGCCGAGGCCCATGCCGCACACCGCCAGGATCTTCACGCCTCGACCTCACCTTCCTGTCTGATCTGGGTCCGACCTCCCGGGGAGGCCATGTCCGGCGCGATTGCGGCTGCGGCCGCAATCGCGCCTGCCGTCGCGGCCGCCGGTGCCGATGTCGTCGCCGTCGCAGTGCCGCCGGCAGCCGCGGTTGCCGTCGCGTGCTCGTACGCGGTCACGATCGCCCGCACGCCGGCCGCGTCCGGTGCGTCCAGCAGCTCGGCGCGGCGCACGTCATCGCTGAGCAGCTCGGCCAGGGTCGCGAGGGCCTCGACGTGGGCACCGTCGTCCACCGCTGCCAGCCCCACCACGAGGCTGACCGGATCGTTCTCGGGATGCCCGAACCTGACCGGCCGGGCGAGCGTGACCCAGGCGAGCCCGGTGCGCAGCACCGCCGGCGAGGGGCGCGAGTGGGCGAGCGCGATACCGGGGGCGATCACGATGTACGGACCGAGCTGCTCGACGGTCGCGATCATCTCGTCGGCGTAGGCAGGGCTCGCCGCGCCGCTCGCGGTCAGCGCCTCGCCGGCGCGGCGGACAGCGTCACGCCAGTCACGCGCTGACTGCCGGAGCCGGATGGCCCGGAGTGGCAGCAGGGCTGACAGGCTCCCCGGACCGACCATGTCGGCCACCGATCCGTCCCTCGTCGGACCGCGGTGTTCGGCGAACATCGCCGATGCCTGAGTCGAGATAAGCCGCGCGTACGTGCACGGTCAAGAGGCGAATGGACCGGACTGGTCCGGACCGGTTCGGCCGGGCCGCCGCAGCCGGGGCGGCACCGCCGGTTCGTCCGGCGCCGGGCGGGAAGGTCCGATGCGGATCCCCGGAGGCGCGATCGTCAGCGGCGGGGCGACCGCTCGTCGGGGGCAGTCGGGCGATCGACCGCCTCGCGGACGTCGGCCTCGCGCGGCCCGGCAGGCGCGTGCGCCCAGGCCCAGTGGCGCCAGTGCCGCAGGATCGCGTCCGCGTGATCGGCCTGCCGCTGGCATGCCTGCAACTGGAGCAGGACGCTGTGCGCGGCGGACGGCACCTCGGCGATCCGCTCGCCGGCAGGCGCCACCATGGCCGCGGCCGTCAGGGCCTGGCGCCGGAAGCCGCCGGCCGGATCGGCGGCAACCTCGATCATCCGGCCCGCGAGCGGCCCATCGAGGACCTCGAACGTGCGAGTGATGCAGGTCGCCGACAGTCGATGCCCCGGTCGTCGGGCGTCGGCCACTGGGGGCGTGGGCCGGTCCTCGGCCGACCGGCCCGTGATCGTCGCGCGGCCATCGGGATGGGCCGTGCCGCGGGGACTCGGGCGCAGCGCCGCTCCCTGCGCGGTCATGCGCAGCGCCGTGCCCTCGGGCAGCGTCAGGCCGACCCATGATCGGCCCGCGTGCGTCACGAAGGGTGGGCGTCCCCGGCGCCGCTGCAGGGCAAGGTCCACCGCGGCCACCCACGAGGTTCCGGACTCGGCCGGGCCGGGCCTCAGCCAGCGCGGCAGCCGGGCCACGAAGATCTCCGCCTCCATGCGGAGCTCGGACTCGCGCTGCTCACGTTCGGCGCTGGCCACCTCGCGCAGTTCGGCATGGCGGTGCAGGTTGGCGCGACTCCTCGCGTCCAGGTCGGCGATGTATCGGCGGAAGGCTGCCAGGAGTCCGGGACGGGCTCGCTGCCGGCCGCCGCGGTTGGTTTCCACGTTTCGGCCCTCGGTGCAGGCGGGCAGTGTCCACCGAATCGCGCGCGGGCGCAGGAAACGGGGGATCCGGTGTCGGACGCAGCGGCACGGCGCGGGGATCGTTCGTCAATCCGTGTTGACCGTCACGGACGGGGAGCGGCCTGCCCGGCCGGCTACTCGTCGCTGAAGCGCTCTTCCTTCCAGGGGTCGGCGTCGTTGTGGTAGCCGTATCGCTCCCAGAAGCCGGGCACGTCGTGGTCGAGGAACTGGAGGCCACGGATCCACTTGGCGCTCTTCCAGAAGTAGCGCTTGGGCACCAGGAGCCGCAGCGGGTAGCCGTGCTCCGGCTCGAGCGGCGCGCCCGCGTACGTGTCGGCCAGCAGCACGTCGTCGTCGTCCAGCACGGTGAGCGGCAGGTTGGTCGTGTAGCCCTGCTCGCAGTGCGCGACGACGAACCGCGCCGACGGCTTCAGCCCGGCGCGCTCCAGGATGGCCTGGATGGGCACGCCGCCAAACTCGGTGTCGAGCTTGCTCCAGCGGGTCACGCAGTGGATGTCGCAGTGCACCGTCTTCCTGGGCAGCGCCTGGAACTCGACCCAGGAGAGATCGAGCGGCTGCTCCACCTCGCCCCACACCTTGAAGTCCCAGGTGGCGAGGTCGGTCCGCGGCACCGACCCGTAGTGCAGCACCGGCCACTTCTCGCTGAGGTACTGACCCGGCGGGGTGCGACGTCGCTGCTCGTCGGAAGGGCGGGGACGCCCGAACAGTCGCTCCATCCGGGCATCATACCGGCCCGGCGGGACTGCGCCTCACTCCGCGTCCGGTGCCGGGATGGCGCGGTCTACGCCTCGTCCAGGCCCCGGACGATCGCGCGCAGGATGACGCGGGCCGCTTCGCCGCTCTTGCCGCCCAGCCGCTGGCCCTCGTCCTGCGTGAGCGCGACCTGCAGGTCGGCGATCGCCTGCGCCAGGAACGCCGTGCGCTGCAGCGCCCCGTCCTCGAGTGCCCGCTCCAGGCGCGCCAGCGCGAGGCGCGCGTTGTCGGTCGGATGACCCCTGGCCGCGGCCAGCTCGCGGATCTCGGAGCGTGCCTCGTCGGCCGCCGTGCCCGCCGTCGCCATCGCGCTCAGCGCTCGCCGTACCGGGTCGAGAAGCCCTTCGCCGGGAGAGGATCCTTCCCATCGTGGCCGTCGCCCGCGCCGATCGATATTCGCTCGGCCTCCCGGTCGCCCCCGATCGCGTGCCGTCCCCGCCGCCGCCACTCGGACTCGAGGATCCCCATGTGCACCTCATCCCAGAACCGGCCGTCCCGCCAGACTGCCTCCCGGGTCCGCCCCTCCACCCGGAAGCCCACCTTCTCGTAGGCCCGGATGGCGCGCGTGTTGAACTCGAAGACGCTCAGGCCCACCCGGTGGAGCAGCAGCGTGTCGATCGCGTGGCCGACCATCAGCGCCGTCGCCTCGGTCCCGTACCCGTGCCCCCAGCAGTCGTGCTCGCCCACCGTGATGTGGAAGAGGACACTGCCGTTGTCGGCGTCGAGCGCGCTGAGCGTCGTGGTGCCGATCAGTCGGTCGCCGTCCGCCAGGTGGATCGCGTATGCGAACGCGTCCGGCGCGACCAGGCGCGAGAGGAAGAAGCGGCGCACCTCCTCGTCCGTGATCGGCCCGACCTGGAACCGCGTCAGCCGTGCGACCTCGGGGTCCCGGTACCAGCGCAGGTAGGTGGGGAACTGTTCCGGGCGGTGGCGCCGCAGGACCACCAGGCGCCCGGGGATCGCGTCCGGGTGCCAGCGGCGGGAATCGAGATCAGGAGCCATCGGCAGGCCGATGCTATACCATCGCCGACATGCGCCGGTGGGCGGAGACGGCGTCCGACGTGGCGGCCACCACCCGAACGTCGGAGAAGGTCGCCCGCCTCGGCGCATACCTCCGGGCACTCGACGACGCCTCGCTGCGGGTCGCATGTGTCTTCCTGACGGGCCGACCCTTCCCCGCGTCCGATCCGCGGACGGTCGGCACGGGCTGGGCCGCCGTGCAGGCGGCGGTGGAGCGGGCAGCCGAAGTGGAGCCGGGTGCTTTCGGCGCGGCCTACGACCGATCCAGCGACCCGGGACGGGCGACGCACGAACTGCTGGTGCAGCGCGACGCGCGCCGGGTGGCGCGTGGCGAGGGCGGGGGCGGCGGCGTCGAGCATGGGCCTCGGGCCCGGGCCGGCGGCCTGGAGGCCGGAGGCATCGAGCCCGGCGGTGGCGTTGCCGGGCCAGAGGCCGACAACCAGCCCCGGGGTGCCGATGCGGGGCCTGAGGCCGATGACCAGCCCGGCGGCCCCGGGCCTGGCCCCACGCTGCGCGAGGTGCAGGCCGCCTTCGCGGAGATGGTGGCGGCGCGGCGCCCCGCGGCACGCATCGACCGGCTGGTCGCGCTCCTCGACCGG
>JAJYDP010000673.1:0-991 GCA_021777365.1 Chloroflexota bacterium
GCACGGGGCGGCAGGGACAACCGCGTGCGGTCGATCAGACGGCCCAGCCGACCCGCGGTGCCGGGCTACTCCGACGGCTGGCTCGACACGTACCGCGACCGTTGGGAGTACCTCCAGGCCGAACCGGCCCCCGCAGGCGGCGCCGATCCGGCCTGACGAGGATCGGGCTCCCGCGCGCAGGCAAGGAACCTCCATGGACGTGCCCGCCTGGTTGCCTCACACTGCCCGAGGCCGCGGACCAAACTGAGGCAAGCGAGGAGCACGCCCGCGTGGCGGCGGCAGGAGGAGCGTCCCTATGCGTGTTCGAACGCTGCTGTCCGGATCTGTCCGTCGGCCGCTCGTGTTTGCCCTGGTGGCTGCCCTCGGGTTTGGTGCGGGCGGTGTGGCGGTCGCCCTTGGCGGCAGCTCAGGTGGCGGCGGCACGTACTACGCATGTCTGGGGGGTGGCCTGCTGAGCCATGTCACGCTGGTGACCTCCAGCGCGCAGACGCGTCCGGTCTGTCCCTCGGGCACTCACCGCGTCGCGTGGACCAGGACCGGCCTGGCAGGCCCGGCGGGACCGGCGGGAAGTCCGGGGGCCTCGCTGCTGGCGGGGAGCGGGGCGCCGGCGAGCGCCCTCGGATCGCTCGGCGACGTGTACCTCGACACGAGTGCGTACCGGCTATACGGGCCCAAGAGCAGCGCCGGCTGGGGCACCGGTGTCTCCCTCGCGGGCGCGCCCGGAGGCAGCGGCCCGGCGGGCGCACCGGGTCCGCAGGGACCGGCCGGACCAGCGGGCCCGCAGGGCATCCCAGGACCGCAGGGGGCGACCGGGGCGCAGGGCCCGGCGGGCCCCGCCACCCTGGCTGCCCTGCAGGGCAGCGCGTGCACGGTCGGCTCGAATGCGGGCACCGTGTCGGTGTCGACCAACGCCTCGACGGGCGCCATCAGCCTGACCTGCGTGGCTGCCCCCGCTGACCTCTCGATCACCGCCACGGACAACGCAACGACA
>JAJYDP010000673.1:1001-3414 GCA_021777365.1 Chloroflexota bacterium
GCCGGTGCCAGCGTGATCGACACGCTCCCGAGCGGCTTCCTGAACCCGTCGAGCCCCAACACACCGGGAGGTGTGACGTACGTCAACCTGGGCAACGGGCAGGTCGAGTGGACCGGCCTCGATCTCGCGGCCGGCATGACGGCCCAGTTGACGCTGACGGGTACGGTCGATCCGTCGCTGCCCGCCGGCACGGGCGTGTTCGTCGACACTGCCACGGTGACTCCGCCGGCCAGCCTGACCGATCCCAACCCCGGCAACAACACGGCAACCGATGCAGACTCAGTCATGCCACAGGCCGTCCTCTCGATCACCAAGCTCGCCGATGGGCACGCCAGCGAGACCGTCGGCCCCGGCCAGACGGTCATCTTCACCATCGACCTGGGCAACAACGGGCCCTCCGACGCGACCAGCGTCAACGTCAACGACCTGCTGCCGGCCGGGTTGACCTTCGTCAGTGCCACCCCGTCGGTCGGCACCTACAACGCGGTCACCGGCGTCTGGGCGATCGGCACACTGGCAGCGGGCGACACGGCCGCGCTGTCGGTCACGGTCACCGTGGGCAGCGGCCCGAGTACGATCGAGAACACCGCGACGGCGAGCGCCGCCGACGCATCCATGGTGAACTCGACGGCGGTGCTAACCGTGTCGTAGGCCCGGTCTGGTGGGCGACGTCGATCCCGCAGGTCGAGCGCGGCTCCTGGAGGCAACCCACCAGCCGGCCGAGGGGGTGATGCCTCAGCGCGCCGCCCGACCCCCTCGCGCGGCTGGACCGCCGACGGCCCGGTGGCGACTGGGTGACGTCCCGCTGCGGTCGGCGTCGCCGGGCTGCCCGTACCGCGAGGCAGTACCGCTCGCGCGCGTGATGCAGCCGACACGGGCGGTGGGCGGCGTGGCCTGCCCCGACACGCTCCCATCTGGACGCCGATGCGGGTCACGCCATACAGTCCGCGTGCGTCCCCAGCGTGCAGCGCGAGCGTGGGCCCCGCGTGCCGGGAGGTCGCGACGGAGGAGCGCGATGCACGTGCGTCTCAGGCTCGGCGGTGTCTCGCGGCAGGTGTTCGTGGTGGCGGTCTCGCTGGCCGTCGGGCTGGCCGTGGGCAGCGTGGCGGTCGCCGTGGCAGACGGCAGCGGCGGGGGCACGTACTACGCGTGTCTGCACGACGGACAACTCACCCAGGTCAGCTACGTCACCTCGTCCGCCCAGGTCCGTCCGACCTGCCTTGTCGGCACGCGCGTCGCCTGGACCGAGCGGGGTACCCCGGGGCCAGCCGGCGCGACAGGCACCCCGGGCACCCAGATCCTCTCCGGTCAGGGCGCTCCGGCGAGCTCGCTCGGCAGCACCGGCGACTTCTATATCGACCTTGCCTCGTACCGCCTGTACGGGCCGAAGACGAGCGCCGGCTGGGGCACCGGCGTCGCGCTCACGGGGGCATCGGGTGCCCAGGGGCCAGGTGGGCCGGCGGGACCCCAGGGACCGGCCGGGGCGACGGGGGCAACGGGGCCACAGGGCGTCCCGGGTCCAGCTGGAATCCCCGGGCCCGTGGGCCCACAGGGTCCCCAGGGACCGGCGGGCACGACTGCCTTCGGCACCAATACGGGCGGCGCGCTCGCATCGGGCAACGCCGATCCTGCCTGTGTGCTCGGCAACGTGTACTTGACCGCTGCCCATGGCCCGTTCGCCATGGGCGTCCCTGCGGACGGGCAACTGCTCCCCATCAACGGCAACCAGGCGCTGTTCACCCTCCTCACGACCACCTTCGGCGGCGACGGCAGGACAGACTTCGCGCTCCCGAACCTGCAGAGTGCGGCGCCCAACGGGCTGACGTACTACATCTGCACGACTGGCGTCTACCCGTAGACCGGAAGTGCGCGGCGGGAGACAGGGCCAGGGCACGATCTGGCCCTGTCTCCTCTTCGACCATCGCAGTCCTGCCCGACCGCCGATTCCGCGGTGGTGCGCGCGTGTCGCTGGTGAGCCGGCTGGGATTCGAACCCAGGACACGAGGGTTAAAAGCCCCAGCCAGACGTGCGGAACGCTGCCCCGAGACGTCCGTCTGAGTTCAGGATGTGCCGTCGAGTGTCACCCCGTATGGCTGTCAACCGGTCCCGTGGCTGTCAGATTGGCTGTCAAATGGGCACAGGCCGAAGGGGGCGATCCAGCTGTGTACGAAACCGGCGAAGCGGCGCGGACGAGTGCCTCGCGATGGTCAGTTTCGTTCGTGGAGTGCTGTCAACGCCGGTCGAAAACTGAGCAGGAATCGCCGGCTGAAACCTGAGCAGGTCAGCGCTGCTTCTCGGCCGTCAGCACCTCCTCCCGCTTGCCTCGCAGGCGATAGCTCTCGCCCTTGAGGACGATGACCTCGGCGTGGTGCACGAGCCGGTCGACCATCGCGGCGACGGCCACCGGATCGCC
>JAJYDP010000674.1 GCA_021777365.1 Chloroflexota bacterium
GCGAAGCTGGAGTACGGCTTGATGTTGGCCAGCCGCTTCGGGTTGTCCCGGATGTCGTTGAACAGCACGAACGGGTTGTGCTTGCTGGCGTACAGGCCGCCGTTCGCCGAGTCGCCAAGGAAGCCGGCCGAGGGCATGGCCTCCATGTAGGCCGCCCACGTCTTGTGGTGCGCCTCGAGCTGGTCGACCAGGTTCGTGTGCGGGTAGCGGTTCGCCGGGTTGTCGTCGTTGTAGAACCAGTTGCTGCCGCTGATCGCCGCCACGTAGTTCGGCTCGCTGGGGTGCGTGACCCCGTAGTAGTTCTCCGCGACGGCGAACTCGTTCGCGAGCGCGTTGATGTACGGGGCGTTCGCGTCGCCCAGCACGCTCGATTGGGAGTGGTTCTCCAGCATGATCACGAAGATGTGCTTGGGACTCGCGCTCGTGCTGGCTGCGTTTGCCACGCCCGACTGGGCCGCCGGCGAGAGCAGCGCGGCCAGCAGGGCGATCACCGCGCCCAGGCGCAGCAGCCTGGTGCGGGGGACGACTCGATCCACGGATCAACCTCCAGGGGCGACGCGACCATGAGCCACGGCCGGCGCCTACCCTCCATGAGGCAACCCAGCGGCCCGTCCGCGCAGGCAGACGCATGCCGGCTCGTATGGGTGGGAAGTGTCCGACAGTCGGCGGTGTCCCGCAAGCCCGCTACGGGGCTCCGTTTAGCAGGTACATGACAACGATGAAGCCCAGCAGGGCAGCTGCCAGGTAGACCAGCGGCGAGAGCCCGGGCCGCGGCGCGGACCCGGGCCGAGAGGTGCGCTTGGATCTGGCGGCGCCGACGCGGAGCCGGTTCGGGCCGCCCGTGCCATCCGGGGTCGCCGCGCCGGGTCGGGTGCGAAAGGTGTTGGGTGGTGTCTGGTCCCGCAGCGTGTTGGGGCGCACCTCCACGGGCCCGGTCTGCCTGTAGGTCATGGTGCCTCTCCCGTGACGGCCGAGACGTCCGGCCGCCCTCAAGCGTGCCACCTGCCGCCAGGAATGCAACAGGGCGATTCCGCGCGGCGCCAGGCGGCGCCAGGCGGCGGCGGGCGGCGGCCGCCCCGTACGGGTCCCTATTGGATCGGCCCGGCGGGGGGCGCCGGTGGCGTGGATGATGTGGGTCGACAGGCCGGGCAGGCCGGCAGCGCGTTGGAAAGGGGCCACGGCATGCGGATCACGTTCGAGCACCACCCCCACCCGCGGGTCGCGGCGCACAAGCAGGTCAGGCCGCCCAGGACCACCGACGAGCACGTCGGGGTCAACGGTCGTGTGGCGCTCATCCTGACCACGGCGGTGGGCACGATGTGGTGCGCCTACGCCTTCGCCGTTCTCGCCCTGCTCGTGCTGCCGGAGGCGGTCCATGGCGGACTGCTCACGCTCGTCCAGTGGGTGAGCCAGACGTTCATCCAGCTGGTGATGCTGTCGGTCATCATGGTCGGCCAGAACATCCTGAGCCGGGCGTCGGACAAGCGCGCGGACATGACGTACCAGGACGCGGAGGCCACCTTCCATGAGGCCGAGCAGATCCAGGCGCACCTCAAGGCCCAGGACGACGCCATGAACGCGCTGCTCGAGAAGGTCGAGGTGCTGGAGGCCGCGCTCGCCAGGGCGTGAACGAGCGCGGGCCGCGCTCGCTACGACGCCACGGATTCTGTTCGGCAAACAACAACGGCGGCGACCAATTGGCTGATCGCCGCCGTCGGATGAGCGCTGGTGGAGATGGGGGAGGGTCGAACTCCCCGTCCAGAACCTTCGTCCAGGGACCACTACGAGCGTGTCCGATGCTTTATCGTCGACCGCCCGGTCCGCCATCGGCAGCGTCCCGGCCGGTCCAGTCACGTCCCCTCTCGGGCTTGTTCCCCGGCTACGCGACGCTACCCGAGGCCGCATCCCCGCTGAGTGACGCTTCCACAGCCCACGGGGAGGAGGCTGCTTCCACGCTCACCTTACCGCCTAAGCGGCGAGGGCGAGAGCAGGCTGGCGGTTGCCAGTTACTTCGTTTGCCGCCTGTTTAACGAGGCCAGACGGCACCTCGGCTCGCGTTCCCTGGGGCTCGGGCCCTGTCGAGACCACGCATCCCCATGCCGAACTTCCGTTCGGATGTTCAATTCTACTCGATGCAGCGCGGGAATCCAAGCCTCGACGCCCCGATGCGGCGCACGCCGGGATCGTGACTCGGGTCGACCCGCGAGGTGCGCGTGATGGGATCCTACGTATATCGATAGCGCAGGAGCAGTCGGGTGCCCGATGCCGCTCCCGTTCCCGCCGACGTCGCGGCTGCCCTGGCGGCCCTCCGCGAGCCCCGGCCCATGCGCCGTGGCTCGCTCACGACGCGCCGCATGAAGTGCGGCCAGCGCGGGTGCCCCTGCCAGCGGGATCCGGCGGCACGGCACGGGCCGTACACGGAGTGGTCGCGGGTGGTCGGTGGGCGCCGGCAGTCCCGCTACCTGAGCCCCGAGCAGGCGGATCGGGTCCGCACCCAGATCACGGCCGGGCTCGGCTTCCGCCGCTCCGTCGAGCGGCTCTGGGAGGCCGCCGAGCGATGGGCGGATGCGGAGCTCTCGAGCGACACATCGAGGGAGACGGCCGAACAAAGGGGCTCCGGGACGAGCTGCAGGAGGCGCTCGCGGCCGAGGTCGCCGCGCTGATCGCGGCGGTGTCCGAGCACGCCGACCGCTCGGAGGAAGCCAGAACGTGCGCGGGCTACTGCACGACCAACCGCCCCCGCATGGACTACCCGACGTTCGAGTCGCTGGGCCGGTGCGTCGGCAGCGGCGTCGTCGAGGCCGGCTGCACGACCACGGTGGGCGTGCGCATGAAGCGCGCCGGGATGCGCTGGACCGTCCGGGGCGCGAACGCCATCGCCGCCTTGCGGTGCTGCCGGGTCAGCGGGCGTTACGAGGACTTCTGGGCACGGAGGGTGGCGCTCAACGCGGCGAGGGCGGCATGACGGCGAGGTTCACCGGTGCGGCATCACGATCCCGGCATCCGCCGCACGCCGGCCGCTGTGTTACAGACGTTGGGTCGACGTGCGTGGCCGTGCGTGGGAACCAAGCGCGTGTGACCCGCAGGCGCGCCGGGCCGGGAACGCGCGCCCGGGCCGAGAACGCGCGCCCGGTGGGGCAACCCGGGCAAGGGGGCCGCAGGTGCGCCGGGGGGTGGCAGCGCGCCCGGTGGGGCGGCCCGGGCCAGGGGGCCGCAGGCGCGCCGCCGGAGACACCACGAGATCCCGGGCGCACGATGCGCGCGTTTCGACGATCAGTGAACAGCGGGCGCTCGACTGGCTGGCGCAGGCGCCCCCGGACCACCGCGCCCGCGGGGTCGGCAACGTCGCAGCCGACCCTGTGCCTGAGGGTCGCCCCGCGGCCGCTGGCCCGGCCACGCAACAGCTGGGCCGG
>JAJYDP010000675.1 GCA_021777365.1 Chloroflexota bacterium
CCGAGGCGGCCCAGGCAAGGGTCCCCGTCGCCACCCACGTCGATGGGCTCATGGCCACGCCGTCGATCGCGCCGGCGGCGTAGATCACCGCCACGGAGACGGCGCCGAGCAACATCGCCGTCGCGATCTTGACGCCGACGTAGGCCGCCGGACGAAGCGGGGTCAGCCGGAGCTGCCGGCTCCAGCCGAGCCCACGCTCGATCGAGACCATGGCGCCGCCCGACGTGGCCCCGAACATCGCGGCGTACACGGCGATCCCGATCATCGTGCCGGCCGCCGTCAGCTCGCTGCCCTCGAGCGCCGCGGCCCGCCTGCGGAACAGCAGGAACAGCACGACCGGCACGACCAGCTGGAGCACGACCGTGCGCCTGTTCCGCAGGAGACGTCGGACTTCGATCGCGAGGAGCGTGAGATTGAACCCGCCGAGCGACGGCGCGCGCCGCCCTTCGAGGGAGCCCGCAGCCGGCGACGCCTCTGCGTTCATGCGACCTGCGCCTCCGAGACTCCCTGCCCGGCGGACGCACCGTCGTCGCTCGTCAGTGCCAGGAAGGCGTCCTCGAGATTGTGCGTGACGATCTCGACGTCGCGGGCAGGCGTCGAAGTCAACAGGAACCGTGCGACGGCGTCGGAATCCATCGTCTGGATGATCACCCGATCGCCGCGCATCTCGACCGAGCGGACGCCCGGCAGGCCCGCCAGCGTCGCCCTCTCCGCCCCGGGCAACGTCGCCTGGACGGACCGGCCCGCCGAGAGGCTTCTGACCTCCGCAGCCGTGCCGTCCGCCACGATCCGGCCCTGCCGCAGCAGGATGATCCGGTCGGCGTAGGCGTCGGCCTCCTCGAGATAGTGGGTCGCGAAGAGGACCGTTCGACCGCGCTGGGCGTCGCGCCTGATGGCCGACCAGAAGTCGCGCCGGCCCTCGACAT
This sequence comes from Chloroflexota bacterium, assembly GCA_021777365.1. The sequence goes on from JAJYDP010000675.1 coordinate 927, forward strand.
CCATGCCCGCGGTGGGCTCGTCGAGGGCCATGAGCGCCGGGTCCGGCAGCAACGCCAGGGCGAATCGAAGTCGTTGCTGCTCGCCGCCCGAGCAGCTCCCAACGAGCCGTCCCCCGAGGTGCGCGATCCCTGCCCGCTCGATCACCTCGTCGGCCGGCCGCGACTCGGCGTACAGGGACGCCGTCAGGCGAACCGTCTCCCGAACGGTCAGATCTCTCAGGAGGCCGCCCGTCTGCAGGACTGCCCCGACGAGGCCGCGCGAGACCGCCGCGGCAGGCGACATGCCGAGCACGCTGACGAGCCCCCGATCAGGTCGCCCGAGTCCGAGGATCATGTCGATCGTCGTCGTCTTGCCGGCGCCGTTCGGCCCCAGGAGCGCGGCGATCTCCCCGAGCTCGAGGCGCAGGTCGATTCCGTCGACCGCACGAACCGCGCCGAAGCTCCGCGACACGCCGCGGAGATCGACGGCGGCAGGCGGTGTCTGATCGGCGGACATGTCGGCGAGTCTAACCGGCTCGCGAAATCGGAACGCCGGGCCTTCCCTCGACAGTCGATTGTCCTCGCCCACGATCAACGATTTGGGCATGAACAAGCGCCCCCGGACGGACTCGCGGGCACACGAAGCAAAGCGGCCGACCCGCTCACCTGGTACGCGTTGCAGGGGTCGGAGGACAACGGCCCTCGGCAGCGCGAGCGGCTGACGCCGTGGGGTCGAGCAGCAGAACCCAGGGCCGCGCGCCGTCTCGCGTGTTCCACGTGACGAGCGCGTGAGGCGGGTGACCCGGCGCCCCCGCGGAACCTCGCTGGAGTTGTTACGAAGCTCCTGGCTCCGTGTGCCGGGCCGCCAGCGCGAGGGCGGTGACCCAGCTCCATCCGGCGAGGATGGCCAGTCGCTGGATGAGTCCCGCAACGGGGCGGAGTCCGCCGTTCCGCGACAGCGCTTGGCCGAACACCACGAGACCGCCCGGGACGAGGACGCCAGTGAGCGCCGATATGACCGCGCCCGTTGGCTTACCGGTCCTCGCGAAACGTAAGCCGTACGTCAGCGCGGCCATGCCCAGGGCGGCAAAGACCTGCAGCGAGAACAGCCCGTGGAGCATGCCGCGCCGACTCGGCTCCATCGGGGTGCCGGCTTCGGGAGCGCCGTATTCCACCGGATCGGTCACGAACACGCCGGCCCCGACGAGTCCGATGGCATACAGGCCCAGCAGGCGTGCCCCCCACCGCGAGGCAGCCGGATGGTCTGCTGGCAGGCGTCCGAGCCCCCGCGAACACGCCAGCATCAGCACCCCTGTGGCGATGAAGCTCGTCCGCTGCACCCAGCCCCGCTCTCCCAGCGCAAGGGCACTGACTGGCTCGCGCAGCGGTTCGTACCCCTCGCGCCGCACCCCCTCGAGCGTGAACACGGCGACGAAAAGCGGGCCACCGATCGCGCCTCCGGTGAGCAGCAGTCGGGTCCACGCATCGTGTCTGGTGCCCATGACGGCATTGTGCATCGTTCGCATCGATCCGCTCCCGTTGGTACGCAATGGCGCCGGCGGGCGACCGGTTCCTGCGCCTCGTGGCAGGACGAGGGGGGCGCGCTCAGGCCGCCGGCGCTGCTGTCGTGAGCACGCCCGGATCGGCCGACGACGTGGCCGCCTCGAATCCCAGCCGGCCGCGAGTCACCGCGATCAGGACGAGGGCGATCACGCCAGCGGAGCCGAAGGACAGGGGGCGGGCGCCGAGTGTTCCGTTGACCGGGGCCCGGTCCCGAGCCTGGCGCGCACCTGCCGGCACGTTCACCGCCGAATGCCGGCGCCGCCTGGGTATCCCCTACCCAACCTCTCGACTCCGGTGCGGTACGAAGACGCCCCTGCCGTGGCGCCCGGAGGCGATCGCGGCAAGCCCCAGCACCGATACTCGTCGGACGCGACGGACGGCACTGGCGAGCTGCAGGTCACGGCGAAAGACTCTCGTCGTCTGGTTGGGGAGGCAGACGCGATGAATGACCTTGCGCAGATCGAGCTCGCCAACCTTTGCACGCTCACCGGTGGCCGGGCCATCGAGTGGCGGCCGTCGGGTCGGGCGAGGACCTCGTGTGGTTCGAGAGGAGCCCCGGATTCTGGGCACACCTCGCGCGGCCGGATGTGGCGCTGATGGCTGACCGCTCCCGCTGCCACCTCATCAACGCGCCCGGGTGTGGACGCACCTCGCCGCCGGTGCGACGATCCGACTACAGCGTGCCCGGCGACCTGGCGTTCTAGCGGGGAGCACGACTTCATCTGCGGCCCGGCGTGGAGCCGGCCGATCGCGGACGGGAGCGCCGACGCGGCGTTCCATGTGACCGCCAGGGCAGGGCACCTCCCGCAATACGAGGCGCCGGATGCGTTCCGCTCGGTGCTGTTCGCCTGGATGGGGCAGACGCGATAGGGACCGCCCACCGACCGAGCCTGACGCACAACCCCGGGCTGCAGCTTGTCAAGAAGGCGGTTCCGCCCACGAT
>JAJYDP010000676.1 GCA_021777365.1 Chloroflexota bacterium
GGGCAGCACGTAGTAGCCCCAGCGGCGTTTCGCCGCCGGGACGTACACCTCCCAGACATAGTCGAAGCCGAACAGCGCCCGGAGGAGGTCGCGGTCCCACGCGAGCGGGTCGAGCGGCGCGATAAACGCGACGCCCTGGGAGGGCGCGTCGCCGAGCCGGGCACGCGCTCGCTCCGTCGCCACCTCCCGCTTGGCCTGCGCCAGGAGCCCCAGCTCGTCCGTCACCACGTGCCGCGTGCCGCGGACGCCCTCGACCCTGACCGGCGTGAGCTCTCCGAGATCGGTCAGCTCCGCGATCATCTCCTGGCGGCTGTGTCCCGGGAACCGCCCTGTCCCCGCTCGCGCCGGCGCGGTCCCGTGCCAGAGCTCCGCGCTGCCCGCGCCGCCCAGCAGGCCGTGGCCGCGGTAGCGCGACAGCAACCGGTGCCGCACCTGCTCCGCCTCGGGCACGCGCTGCTCGAGCAGCGCGGACGGGTACAGCCGCTCGACCAGGTCGTAGAAGCGGCGGTTCCCGTCGCGCCGGGCGAGGCCGAGGACCCCGGCCTCCGAGAGCGCCTCCAGCACCGCGCGCACGCGGCTCGTGGGCCCCCAGTACCAGTCGATGGCTCGCTCGCGCTCGAAGTCGAGCGAAGACAGCGGGCCCTCGGCGCGGATCCGCTCGAGCACGCTGTCCACCGCGTCCGGATGCTCGGCGAAGATGCCACCTTCATGGAGCAGGGCGTGCCGGTCCCACGTGTGGCGGTACCAGGGCAGCTCGCGCGAGGGCAGGATGTTGAGTCCCTTGTTGAGGGCTTCGAACAGCAGCCGGCGCCGGTACAGGAGGTCGTCGGTCCAGGCCGGCCGGTAGCCCGCGATACGCGCGTGCAGTACCAGGTCGTGGTTGCGGCCGGCCACCCCGAGCGGGTCGAACTGCAGGGATCCGAGTCGGTCGACGACGGCCAGCACGCTCTCCGGCTCGGCCGGCAGCCCGCGCGGCGGCGCGAGGAAGTGGCGCAGGACGAGAAAGCGGCGCGCGACGGGAGCGGCGACCGCGAGGGGGTCGGGCACTCGAGGATGGTAGCGCCACGGGTGCCTGCCATGAGTCCGCGTCCATCCTGCCCGCGCACCGATGGCAGGTGCCGCCCGGACACGCCCCCTCCCGCCGAGTCTGCAGGCCGCCGGCGCCCGGATCCGCTGATGCACACGCAGGGAGCGTTACGCGTGCTCCGACGCAGCCAGATCCGCGTCAAGGGGTGCCTGGCGCGCGAATTTCGCGGATGCTGACGCTGGCGGACGCGAGATTCGCAGCACCGGGGGCCCGGCTGGGTCGGCCCAGGCCGCCGATGCCACGTAAGGGCCGCCCCATGAGCGTAAGCGCCCTGACGCCGGCGGCGGTCAGCCGGAGCGCGGCCCCGACGCGGTTGGCGGTCAGCCGGAGCGCGGTCATGACGCCAACGGCGGCCAGCCTCGGGCGCGGCCCTCACGCCGTCGGCAGCGAGCCCGAAGCGCGGCCACCACGATTGCCCTGCCCACCGCGATGGCACCCGGTCCGACACCGCCGCCGGTCCCGCCGGCCCGCTTCCATATACTTGCCTGCGCATGGCCACCACCCGCGATTACTACGACATCCTCGGCGTGCCGCGCGGTGCGGCGGATGCCGAGGTCAAGCGCGCGTTCCGGAAGCTCGCGCAGCAGTGGCACCCGGATGTGAGCACCGACCCGGCGGCCCAGGAGCGCTTCAAGGAGATCAACGAGGCGTACCAGGTTCTGTCGGATCCCCAGCAGCGGCGCGCCTACGACATGTTCGGCCAGGCCGGTGTCGGGGGAGGCGGGCCGGAGAGCTTCGGCCAGTTCGGTGGGTTCCAGGGCTTCGGCGACCTGTTCGACGCGTTCTTCGGCGGAGCCGCCCCCGGCGGCCAGGCCCGGCGTGCCCGTCCGCCGTCCGGGTCGGACCTGCGGTACGACCTGCGAATCTCCTTCGAGGAATCGATCCGCGGTGCCGAGAAGGAGATCGAGTTCACCGCGCTCGATCGCTGCGCCACGTGCTCGGGAACCGGCGCGGAGCCGGGGTCGGCCTCGGTCCGTTGCCCCCAGTGCAACGGCCAGGGCGAGATCCGCCAGGTGCGGAGCACGATGCTGGGGCAGATGGTCAACGTCACCGTCTGCCCGCGCTGCCGGGGCGAGGGGAGCATCGTCGAGACACCCTGCCACGAGTGCCACGGCGAGGGCCGCATCCAGCGCAAGCGCAAGCTCCGCGTGGTGATCCCGGCCGGCATCGACGAGGGGCACCAGATGCGGCTCACGGGCGAGGGGGAGGCCGGCCCGCGGGGCGGTCCGCCAGGCAACCTGTACGTGGCGGTCCACGTCGAGGAGCATCCCGTTCTGCGGCGCGAGACGACCGAACTGTATTTCAGCCTGCCGCTCTCGATCACTCAGGCCGCGCTGGGGGCCCGCGTCACCGTTCCCACCGCGGAGGGCGAGGAGGAGATCGAGGTGAAGGCGGGCACGCAGCCGGGGGCCGAGATCCGGCTCCGCGGCCGGGGCGTGCCGCACCTGCGGCGGCCCGGCGTGCGGGGCGATCTCCACATCCAGGTCGACGTGCAGGTCCCCACCCGGCTCTCGAAGCGCCAGCGGGAGCTGCTGGAGGCGCTCGCGGCGGAGTCGGGCGAGAGGCCCGCGCCGAAGTCGGGCGGCATCTTCGACAAGGTGAAGGACGCGATCAGCTGAGCGCGCCCGACTGGCTGGAGCTCTCCGTCGCCGCCGATCACGAGGCGGTCGAGGCGATCAGCGAGATCCTGGCGCGCGAGGCGCCGGGCGGCGTCAGTGTCGAGCCCGGCTTCGAGTTGCGCGACGACGGCCCGGCGGCGATCCTCGACACGGCGCGGCCGGTGCTGATGCGCGCCTGGCTGCCCGGGGCCGGCGACCCGGCGACGGCAGATGCGGTCGAGCGGGTGCGGACGGCACTGGGCCACCTGCAGGCCTTCGAGCTGCGGCCGATCGGAGCGCTGCGCACCGCGGTGGTCGGCGAGGCCGACTGGGCGGCGCAGGGACGCGCGCATTTCCCGGTGCTGCGGATCGGGGAGCGGTTCGTAGTCCGGCCGACGTGGCGTCGCTATCGCCGGCGTCCCCGGGACCTGGTGCTCGCGCTGGACCCGGGAGTGGCCTTCGGGACCGGGCTGCATCCGACCACGCGGCTGTGCCTGCTGGGGCTCGAGGCATGGGGAGGCGAGGGCCGCGTGGCGGGCGCACGCGTGCTGGACGTCGGCTCGGGTTCCGGCATCCTGGCACTGGGCGCCGTCCGGCTGGGGGCCGCCTCGGTGCTGGCGGTGGACACCGACCCCCTGGCCGTGGAGGCCACGCTCGCCAACGCGCGGCGCAACCGGCTGGTCCGGCGGATCGTCGCCCGGCAGGGGTCCGTGCCTACCGGCGAG
>JAJYDP010000677.1 GCA_021777365.1 Chloroflexota bacterium
CCGCGAACGGCGGCGCGGCGTACTGTTCCGTCGCTCGGGTGCCGGCGACGCGGTGGGCTACGGGTACGTGCAGCCCTCCGGCCGGCTCGGCCCGGTCGCGCTGCTCGACGACACGCTCTATCCGGCAGTGCTCGGGACGCTGGTCGCGCGCGAGTCGCCCCCGGGCCCCTACCTGGCCCTGGTTCCGGGCGTGAACCACCGCGCGATGGTGGCACTGCTCCACGCCGGGTTTCGGTTCGAGGGGTTCCCCGGGATCGTCGGATCGACGCGCCCGTGGGAGGGACTGGAGCGGTACCTCCCCGCCAGCTTCGCGCTGCTCTGAGCGGCGGGCAGGCCGTGGGCGAACTCCACGATCTCGATCCGAGGGCGCCCGGGCGCTTCGACGAGGGGGCGTTCGACTCGTCCGCCCATGGCCCCGCCTGGAGCGCGACCCGGCGCCGCGGGACGGACGCCGAGCTGCGCGGGTGGCTCGCGTTCGCGCTGGCCTGCTGTGACGCGGCCGACGAGATCGCCCTCCGCCACTTCCGGCGCGACCTCGAGATCTCCACCAAGCCGGACCGCTCTTTGGTGACCCAGGCCGATCGAGCGATGGAGGCGCTGGTCCGGGAGCGCATTCTGGCGGCATACCCGGGGCACGGGCTGGTCGGCGAGGAGTACGGGACGGAGGCGGGCGGCGCGGCCGTGCGCTGGTACATCGACCCGATCGACGGCACCCACAACTTCGTCCGGGGCGTGCCGCTCTTCGGAACGCTGCTGGGCGTCGAGCGCGACGGCGAGATGCAGGTGGGCGTGCTGTCCGCGCCGGCGCTCCGGGAGCGCTGGTTCGCCTGGCGAGGGGGCGGCGCGTGGGTCGTCCGGGCGGGCGCGAACGCGTCGGGCGACCGTCGCCGGATCGAGGTCTCCGGCGTGCGTGCGCTGTCCGACGCCCAGGTCCTCTACGGGTCGCCGTTCGACGTCATGCGCACCGGTTGGGCACCGGGGTTCCCCGGACTGATCGCCGGGGCCTGGCGCGATCGCGGCTTCGGCGACTTCTGGGGCTACACGCTGGTGGCCGAGGGGGCGGCCGAGGCGATGATCGAGGTGGGGATCCACCCGTGGGACCTGGCCGCGCCGCTGGTGCTCATCGAGGAGGCGGGCGGGCGGATGAGCGACTTCGGAGGCGCCCGGGGCGTGAACGCCGGCAACGTGGTCGCCACGAACGGGCTCCTGCACGCTGCGGTGCTGACCGCGCTCCGCGACCCTGCGCGCCAGGACGGTGAGGTCGCGCGCCCCGGTGAGCCCCCGGCGTCGCCGGCTCCCTGATCCGCATGGCGGGAAGCGCGGGGGCCGGCCCCGGTCCCTGTGCTACGCTGTCGACGACGTGGCTTTGCTCGCCGTGCCCGCGTGCGGAGTCTCCGGCAACCTCCGCCCGCGGAGCCAGACATGACCACCTCGACACCCCGCATCGCGGGTGCGCTCGCCGCCGCCACCGTCAGTCGCCCCGAGCGGGACACCGTCGAGAGCGCGCGCCGGATCGCCGGAGGTCTCCCGGAGTCGCGCCGGATCTCGATCGCGCTCGAGGACGTCAGCAAGGTCTACCCGAACGGCCGCCGAGCGCTGGCCGACGTCGACCTGGCGGTTCCCGACGGCGACTTCGTCTTCCTCGTGGGTCCCTCCGGTGCCGGCAAGAGCACCCTGATCAGGCTGCTGATCCGGGACGAGCTCCCCACCAGCGGCACCGTGTTCGTGGCCGGCCGCGACGTCAGCCGCCTGTCTCGCCGCGACGTCCCGAAGCTCCGGCGCCGGATCGGAATCGTCTTCCAGGACTACCGGCTGCTCCCCAACAAGTCGGTGCGGGAGAACGTCGCGTTCGCGCTCGAGGTGACGGGAACGCCCGGCCGGCAGATCCGCCCGGCCGTCGAGCGGGTCCTCGCCCTCGTCGGGCTCACGGCCCAGGGCGACCAGCTCCCGAACCAGCTCTCGGGAGGGGAGCAGCAGCGGACGGCGATCGCGAGAGCCCTGGTGCACGAGCCGCGCGTGATCATCGCGGACGAGCCGACGGGCAATCTCGACCCCCTGATCAGCTGGGAGATCCTCCAGCTGCTGCTTCGTATCAACGAGCTGGGAACCACGGTGCTCATGGCCACGCACAACGCCGAGGTCGTGACCGCGCTCCGCCGCCGGGTCGTCGCGCTCGAGGACGGACGGGTCGTGCGGGACGAGGTCGGCGGCTACCACCGCGAGTACTGACGCATGCTTGGATTCCTCGTCTTCTCCATCCGGCGGGCGTGGCAGGGGTTCTGGCGGAATGCGGCGATGAGCCTGGCCGCCACGGTCACGATGACTCTGATGCTGCTGATGCTGGCGGGCCTGGTCATCGGGCTGTCGGGCATGGACGCCGGCCTTCGCTTCGTGGAGCAGAAGGTCGAGGTGCAGGCGTTCATCGCCGACGGGACGCCGCAGTCCAGGATCGACGCGCTGGTGGCACAGGTCCGCGCGCTCCCCGAGGTGTCCGAGGTCGACTACCTCGACAAGCAGCAGGCCCTTGCCCAATGGCAGGCGCAGCTGCGCCAGCAGGGGAAGCCGGACTACTCCAGCCAGACGGGCACCAACCCCATCCCCGCCAGCATCCAGGTGAAGCTGAAGGACCCCCACGTGTACGGCACGGTGATCCAGACGCTGCAGGCCGCGCAGGGTGTGGTCACCGACGTCCTGGAGACGCAGCACGTGGTTGACGCGCTGCTGAGCGTGACCGGCTTCCTGCGCACCGCGGGCGTGGTGGTCCTGGGGCTGGTCGGCATCACGGTGCTGTTCATCGTGGTGAACACGATCCGCCTGGCCGTGATGGCGCGGTCCGAGGAGATCGAGATCATGCGACTGGTCGGCGCGTCGGACGCGTTCATCCGCTGGCCGTTCATCTTCGAGGGGATCCTGGTGGGGCTGCTGGGCGCGGCCGTGACGCTGGGGATCCTCGCGCTGGCGGCACAGCCGATCGGCCAGGGGGTGGCCACGCTGATCGGCCAGGTCCCCATCCAGTTCGACCGGAACCTGGCCGAGGAGCTGGTCCTGGTCGTAGGTGGCGCCGGCCTGGCGCTGGGCGGCGTCGGCGCATCCATCTCCGTCCGCACATACATGATCCGCTGACCGCGCCCCGGATGGGGGACGCGCTCGGTCCGCTCGAGGACCCGCGGGCCGACTGACCCGCTCGGCTCCGGCATGCGCGCTCGGCTCCGGCATGCGCGCTCGGCTCCGGCATGCGCGCTCGGCTCCGGCATGCGCGCTCGGCTCCGGCATGCGCGCTCGGCCGCCGAAGCGCGCACAATCGGTCCTCGCGACGATCGCCACCGTAGGGCCGTGGCACGCGACGAGGCACCACACGATGCAGATTCCTCCGCCGTCTCAAGATCCCGCCGCGGGACCCCGGACCGC
>JAJYDP010000678.1 GCA_021777365.1 Chloroflexota bacterium
AGCCACGGGATCGCGAGCGCGGGGAGGGCCCACGCGAGGAGGCGCGACACCACCTCGTCGTCCTCGTACGACTCCCCATGAATGGCGCCTCGCACCACCGCGACACCGGCGAGCCAGCCGGCCACGGCCGCGACGACCGCGACCAGCGCGACCACGCCACCGCCCCTCCGGGGCAGCGCTCCCCGCCCGAGCAGGAGCCCCGCCGCGGCGAGCGCGGCGAACTGGATGGGCCCGAGCAGGATCGGCCCGTGCGCCCCCAGGACCTGCAGCACCAGGTACGCGATCGCGAGCCAGGCGCCCTCGACGACGGCGTCGAGGACGACAGGCAGCGCGTCAAGCGCCGACGACCAGCGCATCGCTCGTCCGCCAGTCCGGCCGCAGCTCGGCCGTGCGGGCCGGGACACCGCTCGCGCGCGCGGTGGCCGCGTGCACACCCGCGTCGGGGCCCATCGACACCAGCTGCACCGCGTACCCGGTCCGGGCCAGGCGCCGCAGGACCGCCAGGAAGGACACGGGCGGGCGCGCCGACAGTGCCACGACCGTCGCGCCGGCCCCCACCCGGCGCGGCAGCGACGCCAGCACGTGCTCGTAGGGGGCTGACGCGCCGGGGCTCAGCCGCGCCAGCGCGTCGGTGATCCGGCCCAGCTGGCCCGGGCCCGCGGAGGGCGGGATCCAGACCACGGGCTGCTGGGTCCCCGCGTACGCGGCTGCCACGAGTCCGCACTCGGCGCCCTCCGCGAGCGCCTGCCTGGCCAGCGACGCCGCGGCGACGCACAGCCCCTCCAGGAGCTGCTCGTCGTAGGCCATCAGCCAGTGCGGTCCCTCCACCGTCTGGATGTCGACCGCCAGCAGCAGCTCCCGCTGGCGCGAAGGGTCGAACCGCTTCACGACGGTCCGCCCGGTGCGCGCGGTGGCCCGCCAGTGCACCTGCCTGAGCGGATCTCCCGGCTGGTATGGCCGCACGCCGGCGAACAGCGCGGGGTCCCGGAAGAGGCTCGTGTGCGCCACCCGTTCCCCGAGCGAGGCGCGTGCCGGGAGCCGCTCCCGCACGGGCACGGTTCGCGGCCGCACGACGTAGGTCGCCGGGTACGATCGTTCCTCCTCGGCGGTCTCGCGGGCGAACAGGTCCGCGACCCGCAGACGAACGGCATCGAGCCGGAACACGCCGCGCCGGTCGGCGACCACGTGGAGGTGCCGGACCACCCGCTCGTACCACGCCAGCGACCAGGTGTTGTCGAGGATCGCGAGGCCGGGGCGTTCGGCGCGGACGAGCGAGCGCTCGCGGATCACCATCTCGTCGGGGACGAAGTCCTCGGCGCGCAGCCACGGCAACGGCAGCGGCTTGCGGTTCCAGACGACGATGTCGAGCGGAATCTCGTCGCCCCAGACCGCCCGATCCGTGCCCAGCAGCCGTTCGTACACGACGCTCCGCAGCCCGAACCGCGACCAGAGCCGCCGCAGGACCGCGACCAGCACCACCAGGACGCCGACCAGCACCAGGGACGGCGCCCCGGCCACCGCGCCCAGTGCGGCGAGCCCGACGCCCAGCCACGCCTGGCCGTTCACGCTCGCTCGATCGGGACCGGCACGGAGCGCAGCACCTCCTCGACGATCCGGTCGACGGTGGCCCCGCGCAGCTGCCGGTCGATGTCGAGCAGGAGGCGGTGGCCGAGCACCGCCGGCGCCACCGCCTGCACGTCGTCCGGGAGCGCGAAGTCGCGGCCGTCGAGCAGCGCCCACGCCTGCGTCGCGCGGTAGAGCGACATGCTGGCTCGGGGGCTGGCACCGAGCTGCACGTCGGGGTGCTGGCGCGTCGCGCGGGTCAGCGCCACCACGTATCGCTCGACCTCGTCCGCGACCCGCACGGCGCGGGCGGCCGCACGGAGATCCGCGATCCCCCCGCGACCGACGATCGGCCGGACACGGTCCAGCGGCTCGGGACCTTCCCGGTATCGGCGAGCGATCGCCCGCTCCCCGGCTTCGTCCGGATAGCCCAGCCGGATCCTGACCATGAACCGGTCGAGCTGCGCCTCCGGCAGCGCGAACGTCCCCTCGAGCTCGATCGGGTTCTGGGTGGCCAGCAGCAGGAAGGGCGCCGGCAACGGACGCGTGGCACCCTCGATGGACACCTGCCGTTCCTGCATCGCCTCGAGCAGTGCCGACTGGGTGCGGGGCGTCGCGCGGTTGATCTCGTCCACCAGCAGGACGTTGGTGAAGACCGGACCGGCGATGAACCGCAGGCGCCCGCCGTCGAGGATCGAGGTGCCGGTCACGTCCGTGGGAAGGAGATCCGGCGTCCCCTGGATCCGCGCGAACTCGAGCCCGAGCGCCCGGGCGAACGCGTGTGCAAGGAGCGTCTTGCCGACGCCGGGCACGTCCTCGATGAGAGCGTGACCCTCGGCGATCAGGGCGACCGCGAGGAGCCGCAGCGGTTCGTCCTCGCCCACCACGGCCTGGCGGACGGTGGCATGCAGCCGGGTCCAAAACGTGCCGGGTTCTCCGCCGGTCTCCGGCCGCCCTGCGTCCCCTGGCGCATCCACGCGCCCCCCCTCGCCGTCCAGCGGGTGCCCGCTCATCCAGTGCCTCCACGACCGTGGGTGTCTGCGGGGCATGGTAGCCCGCCCCGGCCCTGCCCTCGCTCCGAGCCGGCCGCCCACCGGCTCCACGCGCGGCCGACCGGAACGGGCGGGGCGTGCCCCTGCCGTTCGGCCCGGGCCATCCGGCCCCCCTGCCGGTACATGCGGCTATGATTGCCGGCCATGACGGGCCTCTGGACGCAGTTCCTGCAGTTCCTCAGCAAGGTCATCATCCCCGACTGGGGCACCATCGTCGCCGTCCTGCCGATCCTCCTGGTCATCGGCGTGGTCGGTCCGATCCTGACCCTGGTGCTCCTCGGCTGGGGGGTCGAGCTCGTCCGGCGGCGCCGGGGCCGCGTCCGGCTGGCCACAGTCGAGGTCCGGTCCGTCGAGCGCGACGCGCTCGACGTCCCCGTCGTGCCGGCGAACGTGCCCTACTGCGCGCGCGACGCCCTCGTCTACGCGCCGCGGGACACGCGGTGCTCGGTATGCGGGCGCGACCTGGAGGTACGGTGCCCCGTGGACGGCACGGTGCGGCCGGCGGCGCGCCAGGTCTGCTCAGCCTGTGGCACCCGGTTCGTCCTCGGGGAGCTGCCGGCGCTCGTCACCGCGACACATGGCGGTCCGCCCCCGGGCGGGGCCGCCGCGGCCTGATCCCGGGCGCAACGCGCCCCCAGCAGGAGTCGACCCGTGGCTCAGATGTCGCTCTACCTCTTCACCGGCGGCGGGCTCGCGCTCGTCTTCGCGTTCGTGTTCCATGTCGCGCACACGGCGATGCTGGCGGCCGGCCGCCGCTCCCTCGCCGTGCTGGTGCCGGCGGCAACGCTCGCC
>JAJYDP010000679.1 GCA_021777365.1 Chloroflexota bacterium
CCGGTGACCCAGCCCTTCTCGTCGCCGACCACCTCGACCGGCGCGACGAGGAAGTCGAAGCGGATCCCTTCCTGGTCCGCATGATGGACTTCCTCGACGCGCGCGGGCATCTCCTCGCGGCTGCGCCGGTAGACGCAGATCGCCTCGTCGGCGCCCAGCCGCTTCGCGGTGCGGACGGAATCCATGGCGACGTTCCCGCCACCGACCACGGCCACCCGGCGCCCCTTGAGGATCGGCGTGTCAGAGTCCGGGTTCCAGGCGCCCATCAGGTTGACGCGCGTCAGGTACTCGTTGGCCGAGTACACGCCCTTCAGGTTCTCTCCGGGAACCTTCATGAAGACGGGCAGACCGGCACCCACCGCGATGAAGATCGCATCGAACATGTCGCGCAGCTCGGGCAGGGTGTAGGTCTTGCCGACGATCGTGTTGGGGCGGATCTCGACGCCCTTCTCGACCAGCCGGTCGACCTCCGCCTGGACGATGTCCTTGGGCAGCCGGAACTCGGGGATCCCGTAGATCAGGACGCCGCCGGGTGCGTGGAACGCCTCGAAGATGGTGACCTGGTGCCCGGTCTTGACCAGTTCGCCCGCCGCGGTGAGCCCGGCCGGCCCCGACCCGATGATCGCGACCCGCTTGCCACTCGCCCCGTACGAGGTGTGCTCGAGCCCGTCGGCGTGCTCGTTGGCCCAGTCCGCCACGAAGCGCTCCAGGTAGCCGATCGCCACCGGCTTGCCGGTCTTGGCGCGGAGACAGACCTGCTCGCACTGCGTCTCCTGCGGACAGACCCGGCCGGTCACGCAGGGGAGGGCGTTGTCGTCAAGGAGCGACTCGGCGGCGCCCTTCATGTCGCCCTGCGTCAGGTGCTCGATGAAGCGCGGGATGTTGACGCGGACCGGGCAGCCGTCCACGCAGTACGGCTTGGGGCACTGGAGGCAGCGCTCGGCCTCGATGAACGCGAGTTGCTCGGTGAGGCCCAGGTTGACCTCGCGGAAGTTGGTGCTGCGGAGGATCGCGTCCTGCTCGGGCATGAGCTGGCGCTCGATCTTCATCCGCTCCTTCTTGCTGAGCACAGGGCGCTCGCCCTGGGTCGGCTGGTCGGTCACTGGGCGGCCCCCACCTTGCACGCCTCGCGGTGCGCGAGGGCTTCCTGTTCGAACGCGCGGTACGTGGTCAGGCGGTCTGCCAGCAGGCGGAAGTCCACCAGGTGCCCGTCGAACTCGGGACCGTCCACGCAGGCGTAGCGGGTCTCACCGCCCACCTCCACCCGGCAGCCCCCGCACATGCCGGTCCCGTCGATCATGATCGAGTTCAGCGACACCACCGTGTGGACGCCGTACGGCCGCGTCATCTCGGAGACGGCCCGCATCATCGGCACGGGGCCCACGGCGAAGATCGTGTCGATGCCGCCCCGGTCCAGGAGGTCCTTGAGCGCCTCGGTGACGAAGCCCGGCCGGCCGTAGCTCCCGTCGTCCGTGCAGGTCACCACGTCGCCGTAGCGACCCAGCTCCTCCTCCATGATCACCCACTCGCGGGATCGGCCCCCGATGACGCTGGTCACGGAGAGTCCGCGCCGGTGCAGCTCCTGGGCGATCGGCAGGATCACCGCGGTCCCGACGCCGCCGCCCACGCACACGGTATGTCCCGACTCCGGCAGATCGGTGGGGTGACCGAGCGGACCCGCGATGTCCTGGATCGCCTGTCCGACTTCGAGGTCCACGAGGTCGGCCGTGCTCTTCCCGATCGACTGGATGACCAGCGTGATGGTCCCGGCGCCGGGGTTGGCGTCGGCGATGGTCAGCGGGATGCGTTCGGCCCCGGGCCCCAGGCGCACGATCACGAACTGACCCGGCTTCCGGATCTCGGCGATGCGCGGGGCGCTGACCCTGAACAGGGTGACGTTCGGCGAGAGCTGTCGCTTCTCGTGGATCTGGTGCATCGATATTCCTGTGCTGCGGTTCCGCTAAATGCATAGTGCGGTGCAAATGGTTCGGCGGCGACCCACCAGAGTTCGCGTAGGCGCGGGCCGAAGGTCACGAGGGCCCTGCCCGCCCGGGGAGGTGGCAGCGGGGCCGAGAAGATGGCCAGACCGGTGCGCGTCAGCCGTGGCTCGCCAGTTCCACCGCGCGGGCGGGGACACCTCCGCCGGCCGGGAGGCCACCCATGAGCGCCGCGTCCTTGCCCTTCGGCCAGTACAGCTCCTTCTTGACGTGCGGTTCCGGGAGGCCGTGGCCGTGCAGGACCGCCTCGGTCTTGAGGATCATCTCGGGGTTGCCGCAGATGTAGACCACGGTCCGGTCGGGGACGATGCCGTGCTCCGCGCACACGTCGTCCAGGATCGTCTCGACGCGGCCGGTCCGCCCCCGCCAGCCGGCGTTCTCGGCCGCGGCCGGCCTGGAGACGGTGGGCACGTACGTGATCGGCAGGCCGTCGCGCTGGTATCGCTCGAGCTCGCGGCGGTAGCCGAGCTCACGCGCGTACGAGACCCCGTGCGCGACGATGGTGCGCCTGGGCTTCCCGTCGATCAGGCCCGTGCGGATCATCGAGATGAACGGCGAAATCCCGGTCCCGGTCGACACGAAGAGATGGGTACGGTCATCGTCCGGTTCCAGCATGAACCTTCCCTTGGGGCCCGTCAGGCGCATCGGGTGCCCGACGGGCAGCCGCCACAGCAGCGTGGTGAAGCGCAGGATCGGCACCAGGCGGACGTAGAACTCGTACCCGTCCGCGGCCGTTCGCGGCGACGAGGCGACGGAATAGGGGCGCTGGACGAGCCGGCCGTCGGCGAAGACGCCGATGGTCAGGTACTGGCCCGGCTCGAACGGGACGGGTTCGCCCCGGCGCCGCACCCAGAAGTACGCCAGGTCGTCGGTCTCGTCCTCGCGGCGGACGAGCTCCGCGTTGTACTGCTCGGACGCGGAGTCGATGACGCGGGTGTCATCGGGCATGGTCATCGCGGCGCGGCACCTCCCTTGATCGGGACGCCCCCGGATCGTCCTCTCGTGGATGCCTGAAGTGTACGGCGTGGTGTCCGCCTCAGCCCGGCGGGACCAGTCCCGCACCGTCGGCCGCCTCCACGAGGAACACCCGGGGCGTGAGCCCGGTCCGCCGCGGGTACTCGTCGAGGACCACGTCGCGCAGCCGCGCCCCGGCACCCCGTTCGACGAGCGAGATCGTGCAGCCGCCGAACCCGGCGCCGGTCATGCGCGAGGCGATCACGCCGGGTGTCCGGAGGGCGATGTCGACCATCGCGTCCAGCTCGGGGGAGCTCACCTCGTACAGATCGCGCAGCGAGGCGTGGCTCTCGGCGAAGCAACGCCCGACGGTGGCGAGGTCGTCCGCCGCCAGCGCGTCGACCGTCTCCCGGACCCGCTCGTTCTCGCGGACCACGTGCTCGCAGCGCCGGCGG
>JAJYDP010000028.1 GCA_021777365.1 Chloroflexota bacterium
CGCCGAGCGCCCGGAACGCCTCCACGACCCGGAGGATCTCGGCATCGTCGACGAGCCTCCTGCCGGCGCGGGTCGCGCCGGACAGGCGCCGCCAGGCGAGCGTCGAGCGGAAGGCCCCGAGCAGGGCGGGCGCGTCCTGCAGCGCCGCGCTGGCGCTCACGACGGCCTGGCCCGGCCGCGAGACGGCCGCCAGCAGCTCCGTGTCGACACCGCCCACGCCCATGGTGAGGACCGGCCCGAACTCGCGCGTCTGCCGCAGGGCGACGAGCGCCTCGGCACCGGGCCCGGCGCCGTCCACCGCGACCCGCTCCACCACGAGCACGCCCCGCAGGTCGCCGGACGGCGGGCGAGGCACCGCGGCCAGCATGGCGTCGATCCCCGCGCGGATCGCGGCAGGATCGTTGGCCGACTCGGCGACCCCGCCGACCTCCGTCTTGTGGGCGATCCCGGGCGCCGCGATCTTGAGCATCACCCGCGCGCCGCCGATCTCGCGCGAGGCCCGGTCGGGGGACTCGCCCGCCGGCACCAGCACGGCGCGCGGGACGCGGCACCCGGCCGCCTCCAGCACGCCGTACACCTCGTGCTCCAGGAGCGCGAACCGCCCCTCCGCTGCGGCCGCGCCGAGGATCGCGTCGATGCGGCCGGCGTCGAGCGGCTCGCGCGCGGGGCGGACGCCGGTCACGGAGCCGGCTCCACCGGCGCGATCAGCGCCGGGCCCTGGTTGCGGACGCTGTTCACCAGGGGCGCCACGGGGTGGGCGACCAGGTCGGCGTCGGAGGGCCGGAGCAGCCCCTGCAGCTCCCCGGGATCGGCCAGGGCGGGGTCCAGCCACACGGCCCAGGCGGCCGCGGGGAGGATGACCGGCATCCGGGTGTGCAGCCGCGACATCAGCTCGTTCGGGGTGGTGGTGACGATGGTGCAGCTCAGGAGGTCCGCGGGAACATCCTCCGGCTCGCCGGCGCCGCGCGGCCGCCAGGCCGACCACAGCCCGGCGAAGGCGAGCGGCGACCCGTCGCGGGCGGCGATGTAGTAGGGCTGGCGCTTCCCGTCCGGGAGCCGCAGCCACTCGTAGAAGCCATCCGCGGGAATGAGGCAGCGCTTCGCGCGGAAGCTGTGGCGGAACGCCGGCGAGGTGGCGACCGTCTCCGCGCGGGCGTTGAACATCCGGCTCCCGATGGCGGCGGAGTCGGCCCACCCGGGGACGAGGCCCCAGCGGAACCGGTCGACGATGCGCTCGTCGTCGCGCACCACCACGGCCGCCACCTGCTGGGTGGGCGCCACGTTGTAGGCATCGCCCGGTCGCTCGGCCACGTCGCGCGCCTCGAAGATGCGGGCGAACTCGGACGACGAGAGCCGCTGGGTGAAGCGACCGCACATGTCCTGCGGAGGGTAGCCCATCACCGGGTCCATGGTTCGGCCGCGCGCACCGCGCCCGTTCGGCCGTACGCGCCGGCCGGTTCGGCCGCGCACCGCGCCCGTTCGGCCGTACGCGCCGGCCGGAGCCCGCCGCATCGGAGCGGTAAGCTTGCCCGGTCGATGAGGCGTCCGGGCGCCCGTCGCAGCTTCTCCCGCAGGAGGTCGACCCGTCGATGAGCGGCACGGCACGGTACGGCGGACGGCGGCTGGCACACACCCTGGGGCCCGTCGGGGTCTGGAGCTGGGCGCTGCAGCGCATGGGCGCGCAGGACGCCGGGTCCGCGCTCCGCCAGATCGAGGCGCTCGGGTACCCCGTGGTCTGGATCCCCGAGACGGTGGGCAACAAGGAGATCCTCAGCCACGCCGCGCTCCTGCTCGCGTCCAGCCCGCGGATCTCGGTGGCGTCGGGGATCGCCAGCATCCACGCCCGCGACCCGATGGCCATGGCCAACGGCGCCCGGGCGCTGGCCGAGGCCTACCCCGACCGCTTCGTCCTCGGGATCGGCGTGAGCCACGCCACCTCGGTGACCGCCCGGGGCGGCAGCTACGGACCGCCGGTGGAGACGATGCGCGCCTACCTGGACGCGATGGACGCCGCGCAGTACGGCGCGCCGATGCCCGATCCACCGGTGCCCGTCGTCCTCGCCGCGCTGGGTCCCCGCATGCTGGAGCTGGCCGCGCAGCACGCGGACGGCGCACACCCCTACTTCGTCCCGGTCGAGCACACGTCCTTCGCCAGGCGGCACCTGGGCCCGGAGCCGTTCCTCGCCGTCGAGCAGACGGCCGTGCTCACCCCGGACCCCGCCGAGGGGCGGCGGATCGGGCGCGCCTTCGCCCGGAACTACCTGGCGCTGCCCAACTACGCGAACAACCTCCGCCGCCTGGGCTGGGATGACGCCGACCTCGCCGGCGACGGCAGCGACCGGGTGATCGACGCCGTGATCGCGTGGGGCGACGTGGACGCGATCGTGCGGCGCGTCCGGGCCCACCTGGACGCCGGGGCGGACCACGTCTGCATCCAGCTGCGGGCCGAGCCGTCGTCGGACCCGGCGCTGGCCGGGCTCCGCGAGCTCGCTGCCGCCCTCCTCGAGCCGCACACCTGAACCGGCGTCCCTCACGTCACCCCGGCGCACCTGCCGCCGGGCTCCCGACCCGGATCCGTCACGAGGTGCATCAAGCGTGATCGAAGACGTCAACGCGGTGGCCGCCGAATACTGGGAGTTTCAGCTCCGCACGTCCCCCTCGACCGCCCACATGCTCGGCGACTACCGCCGGGCGGCCGAGTTCGAGGACGTTAGCCGCGAGGCCGAGGATGCCCGCATCGCCGAGGCCCGATCCTTCGCGCGCAGGGCCGCGGCGATCCCGACGGACGGCCTCGGGACGCAGGACCGGATCACCCGCGACGTGCTCCTCTTCGATGCGACCGTCACCGCCGACGCCGAGGCGTCCCGCCTCAAGGAGATCGAGGTCGACTCGGTCCACGGCCCGCAGGCGACCCTGCCCCTCCGGATCTCCAAGCTCTCGGTCCCCTCCGCCGAGGTGGCCGAGGCCATGGTCGAGAAATTCCGCGGGATCGCCCGGATGTTCGTCGACCTGGGCGAGCGACACCGCGAGGGGATCGCCCGTGGCCGGACACCGGTCGATTTCGCGGTTCGCGGGAGCATCGACCAGATCGACGCGTGGCTGGCCCGTCCCGTGGACGACGATCCGCTCCTGGCGGCGGTGCAGGTCCCCGGGACCGACCACGCCGACGGCTGGCACGAGCGCCTGCGGGAGGCCGTGGAGCGCGAGGTGCGCCCGGCCCTCGCCGGCTACCGTGACGTCCTCCACGGCGAGGTCCTGGCCCACGCCCGAACGGACGACCACTGCGGCCTGACCTGGATCCCGGACGGCGACGAGGCCTACGCGCGGGCGGTCCGCCTCCACACCACGCTCGGCATGGGGCCCCGCGAGATCCACGAGATCGGGCTCCAGCAGGTGGAGCGGCTGGCCGGCGAGTACCGCGAGCTGGGCTCGGCCGTGCTGGGTACCGACGACCTGGAGCGGATCCTGAATGGCCTGCGGTCCGACCCGGCGCTCCATCACACGGATGGCACCGCCATCGTGGCAGCGGCCGCGGCAGCCCTGGCCAGGGCGGCCGCGGCGATGGGGGACTGGTTCGGCACGCTGCCGAAGAGCGGCTGCGATGTGGAGGGGACCACCAGCGGGGCGCAGGCCTTCTACTTCCCGCCCGCGCAGGACGGCAGCCGGGGCGGCGTCTTCTTCATGAACACGACCGATCCGTCCGGCTGGGGGCGCTTCGACATCGAGTCGACGGCGTACCACGAGGGGATCCCCGGCCATCACCTGCAGATCGCGATCTCGGGCGAGCTCGAGGGTCTGCCCGCGTTCCGTCGGCACGGATGGGTCACCGCGTACGGCGAGGGCTGGGGCCTCTACGCCGAGCGGCTCGCCGACGAGATGGGCCTCTACACGACCCCGCTGGACCGCCTGGGCATGCTCTCCGCCGACTCGATGCGCGCCTGCCGCCTGGTCGTGGACAGCGGCATGCACGCCCTGGGCTGGAGCCGGGAGCAGGCCGTCGCGTACATGGTCGAGAACTCGCCGATGCGCGAGTCCCACGTCCGGGCCGAGATCGACCGGTACATCAATGACCCCGGCCAGGCGCTCGCCTACATGATCGGCCGGCTGGAGATCCAGCGGATCCGGGCACGCGCGGAACGCACGCTCGGCGGGCGCTTCGACATCCGCGCCTTCCACGACGCGCTCCTCACGTCCGGGTCCATGCCGCTGCCGCTCCTCGACGAGCACGTCGGCGCGTGGGTGGCATCCCTGGACGGGACGGCGCACGACGGCGCCGGGGCGCGGCGGGTGCCGACCGGGACGGTCTGATCCGGGAGCGGCGGGGCGCACGAGCCGGAGAGGACCCGCCGCGTCCACCGGGCACGGTGGCGTGCCATGCGGCGGTTGACGCCGCATCGCCCGCGACCGGACCATGTCGCGATGCACATCCTGGTCGTCGAGGATGAGTCCCGCATGGGCGAGCTGATCCGCCGGGTGCTCGTCGCGGAGCACCACGTGGTGGACCTCGCCGAGGACGGTGTCGCCGCGCTCGGCCTGGCGCGCAACGGCGGGTACGACGCGGTGATCCTCGACCGGATGCTCCCGGACCTCGACGGCACCGAGGTGGTCCGCCTGCTCCGCGCCCGTGGTGATCGCACGCCCGTCCTGATGCTGACCGCGCTCGGGTCCGTGGACCAGCGCGTCTCCGGGCTGGACGCAGGGGCGGACGACTACCTCACCAAGCCGTTCGCGTTCGCCGAGCTCCTCGCGCGACTGCGCGCACTGCAGCGCCGCCCGTCGCCCACCGCGGAGCGGCTCGCCGCCGGGGATCTCGAGGTCGACGAATCGCGGCACGTGGCCCGCGTCGGGGAGGCGACCGTCGACCTCACGGCGCGCGAGTTCGCCTTCCTGGCCTACCTCATCCGCAACGCCGGCCGCGTCCTGACGCGTCAGCAGATCCTGGACGCCGTCTGGGGCGCCGAGCCGGACGTCTACTCCAACGTCGTCGACCTGTACGTCTACTACCTGCGCCGCAAGCTGCGCGCACTCGGGAGATCGGGCCGGCTGCGCACGGTCCGCGGCGTCGGGTACACGCTCCGCGCCGGCGACTGAGCCGTGGCGGACCCGACCGACCTGGTCATCGCCGCCACGCGGCGACGCCTCGCCCTGTGGACGCTGGCGCTCCTCGCCGGCCTGCTGGTGGCGATGGGCGTGGCCACCGCCATCGTCGCGGTCGCCCAGCTGGACGGTGCCAGCGACGGGGCCCTGCGCACCAGCGCACAGGCGGTCCTCTCGACGCTCGACGGCCGGCTTCCGGGCACGACCGGCTCCCAGGAGGACGGCGAGGGTGGCGACGAGCTGGTGGGCTCGGCGGACACGTTCACCATGGTGCTGGATGCCCGGGGGACCCTCCTGCAGAACCCCCGCAACGTCCACCTGGCGGGCCTGCCCGACCGGTCCGCACTCGCCGCGGCGCTCTCCGGCGGCAGCGACCTGCGCACCGTGACCGCGGGCGGCGTGCCGGTCCGCCTGCTGACCCTGCCGATCCGGCCCTCGGACGGCGGGCCGGCGGTCGGCGCGGTGCAGGCCGGGCTGGTCCTCACGCTCCACGATCAGCAGGTGGTCGACCTGCTGCGCACGATCGCGCTGGTCGGCCTCGCCGGTCTCCTCTGCGCCGCGCTGCTGGCGCTCGTGCTGTCGGACCGGGCGCTCGTCCCGATCCGCGCCGCGTTCGCCACGGAGCGCCGGTTCGCGGCGTCCGCGTCCCACGAGCTGCGCACCCCTGCGGCGCTCATCCGCGCTTCCGGCGAGGTGCT
This sequence comes from Chloroflexota bacterium, assembly GCA_021777365.1. The sequence continues at coordinate 5,796 of JAJYDP010000028.1, forward strand.
GCAGCGGGAGGGCCTGGTCCGCGAAGAGGGCCTGCCGCTGGTGGACACGGTCGTTGCCGAGTCCGATCGCCTCGGACGCCTGGTGGCGGATCTCCTGGCCCTCTCCACCTCGCGCGCGGACCCGTCCGCGATCCGCTTCGAGCCGCTCGACGTTGGGTCCGTCTCGGTGGACGCCGCGCGGCGCATCGGCCCGCTGGCGGCCGAGCGCGGCTGCCGGGTCGAGGTGACTCCGGACCCGCCGCCGCGCCTGCCGGTCATGGGCGATGCCGACCAGCTGGTCCAGCTGCTGCTGGCCCTCCTCGACAACGCCACGCGGCACTCCCCGCCGGGCGAGCCGGTCACGGTGGTCCTGGAGCGCGCCGACGATCGGGCCCGGGTGACCGTGGTCGATCGCGGCCAGGGCGTGCCGGCGGAAGAGCGGGCGCGCATCTTCGAGCCGTTCGCAAGGGCCGGCCGCGGCCGGCGGAGCCGCGACAGGGGCGCGGGGCTCGGACTGGCCGTGGCGCAGGCACTCGCGGAGCGGCACCACGGCACGATCTCGGTCAGGGACACGCCGGGCGGCGGGGCAAGCTTCGTGGTCAGCCTTCCGCTGCGGCGGGAGCAGCCGCCGACCTGAGCCCGGCAGCCCACAGGACCCGCGTGCCGCCCGGCCGGCGGGGGCGCGGTGTGTCGGCGGAGGCACGGTGTGTCGGCGGGGGCGCGGTGTGTCGGCGGAGGCACGGTGTGTCGGCGGAGGCACGGTGTGTCGGCGGGGGCGCGGTGTGTCGGCGGGGGCGCGGTGTGTCGGCGGAGGCACGGTGTGTCGGCGGGGGCGCGGTGTGTCGGCGGGCTGCCGGGGGGTGACGCCGCTGCCGCCGACATCGTGTTTGAGGATTCTCATCCTCCCCCGAAGACCCGCCGGGGGATGCCCGGCTAGCGTGCCCGTGGCGCCACAGCACGGCGGGCGCTCGACGTCCCGCCACCGCGGGCGCTCACGGAGAACCGCGATGCACCTGTCCGTCCACAGACTCGGGCTGGCCGCGGCGACGCTCACCGCGATCGCCACGGTCGGCGTTGCCCTGGCCCTCGACGGCTATGTCTCCTCGCACCGGGCCGCGTCATCCGGCGCGGCCGTTCCGGCGGTGAGTGCCACGTCGGCGCCGATCCCCGCCGCTTCCCTGCCGCCGGAGCTCGTCTACGTGCGGCCGGCGCCGTCCCCCCAGGTCATCCGCGTGACCCAGACCGCACCCCCGGCGGCCCCGAAGGTCGTCCACGTCACCGTGCCCGGCACGGGCGGCGAGGGAGCGGAGGGCGCGGACGGCGGCGAGCACGACGGCGGAGGCGACTGATGGAGCCCGGCCCACCGACCCGACAGCCCGCCGCGCCGGCCGTGCCGTCCGCGCGGGCAACCCGTGCGGATCCGACCGGCATGCGGATCATCCTCGGCGCCGGCGGCCTGGTCGCGCTCTCCGCGCTGGTCACCGCGATCGTCGTGCCGCCGGCACCGGCATCGGCCCCTGCCCCGATCCCGGCCGCCTCCCCGGCCACGGTCGCGCGGCAGCGTCCCGTCCAGTACATTCAGCTGGCGCCCGGTCAGTCACCGCCGCCCGGCGCAACGGTCATCGACGCGAAGGCGCCGAAGCCCGTCACCATCGTCACGCGGGTCCCGGCCCCCACGCCGAAGACCGTCGTGATCCGGACCACGCAGTCGGGGAAGGTGATCCCGTGACGGCCGTCGCGGGCATGCGCCCCGCGGCGCGGTCCCGGCGCGTCCCCTCCTCCGCGGCCCCGGATCCCGCCATCCTGCTCCCCGTGGCCCCGGTCTCCGTCGCGACCCGCGCCATGGGCGGCCGGCTGGGCGTGCACGTGGACGCCGCTCCGCCCGAGGCGGAACGGGCCCGGCGCGACGGACGCCGCGTCCTGGCCCGGGTCGGTCGCTGGGCGGACAGGCTCAGCCGCCACCTCGGGACGTCCGAGCTCTCGAGGCTGAACACGGATCCGCGGCCACGGGTGCGCATCGGACCGACCCTCGCCGCCGTGCTGCGGGCCGCGATCGACGCGAGCGAGGCGAGCGACGGGCTCGTGGACATCGGGCTGCTGGACGCGCGGCTGGCAGCGGAGGGGATCCGCCCGGCGGGGATCGCCACCGAGGAGCTCGGCACGGCATGCCTCGGGACGTCGGCCCGCGCCTGGTCCCTGCAGGCCGAACCCCGGGGATGCGCCGTGGTCATCCGACCGCCCGGGCTTCGCCTCGACCTCGGTGGCGTCGCCAAGGGCTGGCTGGCCGACCGTGCTCTCGACCTGCTCGACGGCTGGCCGGGCGCGGTGGTCGACGCCGACGGCGACCTCGCGCTCCGTGCGGCTCCCGGCCGCTCCTGGTCCGTCGCCGTGGACGACCCACGGGCCTCGGGGGCCGCGCTGGCGGTGCTGCGCCTCTCGGCCCCGGCGCGTGGCTGGCCCGTGCGCTGGGGCGTTGCCACCTCGGGCACCTCGATCCATCGCTGGCTGCGCGACGGCACGGTGCGCCACCACCTGATCGATCCCCGCACGGGGCGTCCCGCGGTCACGGACGTCGTCCAGGCGACCGTGGTCTGCGCCTCGGCCCTGCGCGCCGAGGCGCTCGCGAAGGCCGCGGTCATCGCCGGCACGATCGAGGGGCTGGCACTGCTGGACCGTGCCGGCGTGGGGGGCGCCATCGTCCTCACCGACCACGACGAGGTGCTTGCACTCCCCGGGACCCGGGACCTGCTGGCGGACGACGGCGACTGACGCGTCGACCGGGCAGGCGTGTCCGTGTCCCACCCGGTGTGGCACGATCGGCAGACACCGGGCCCCGCGTGGCACGATCGGGTGGTACCGTCCCCGCCCGCGGCGAGCGGCGGTCACGGGCGCAACGGCGGGAGGAGGAGCCATGGCGACCAGCGTCGAGGTCCTGACGGTCGGCTACGCCGGCGATCGCGTCGCGAGCAGCGTGTGCCTGGTCCGGGACGGGGACCACCTGGTCGTGACCGACCCGGGGATGGTCGCGCACCGCTCCCGGATCCTGGAACCGCTGCGCACGCGCGGCATCGATCCGGCGGCGGTCGGGACGGTCTTCCTGAGCCATCACCACCCGGACCACACGATGAACGTCGCGCTGTTCCCGAACGCCGAGGTGGTCGACTTCTGGGCGCGCTACCGCGCCGACGAGTGGCTGGACCACCAGGGAGACGGCTACCTGCTCACGCCCCGTGCCCAGCTCTGGCTGACGCCGGGACACACGCCGCAGGACGCCACGCTCATCGTGCGCGCGGACGATGCCGTGTACGCACTCACCCACCTGTGGTGGCGCGAGGACCGGACGCCGGAGATCGACCCGCTCGCCAGCGACCAGGCGGAGCTGGAGCGTCATCGCGCCCGGGTGCTCGAGGTCGCCGACATCGTGATCCCGGGCCACGGTTCCCCGTTCGCGGTGCGCTGAGCGCCACGAGGGGTCGCCGGGGGTTCACAATGCCGGGGTCGAACACAGTGAGGTGATCGCGGTGGCCGGCACGTCCTCCTTGCGCCTCACGAGCCCTGCCTTCTCGGACGGGGCCGCCATTCCGTCGCGGTACGCCTGCGACGGCGCCAACGTCTCCCCGCCGCTCGCCTGGAGCGGTGCCCCGGACGCCACGGCCGCATTCGCGCTGCTCGTGACGGACCCCGACGCCCGCGGGTTCGTCCACTGGGTGGCCACGGACATCCCCCTCACGGCACGTGGCCTTGCGGAGGATGCCTCGGGCTCGGCGCCGGCCGGGAGGGAGGGACGCAACGACTTCGGACGGCCCGGATGGGGCGGGCCGTGCCCACCATCCGGCACGCACCGCTACGTCTTCGAGCTCTTCGCCCTCTCCTCGCCGCTCGGCCTGGCCGGCGTGCCGTCGGCGGCGGACGCCCGGCGCGCGATGGCCGGACGCGTGCTCGCGGAGGCACGGCTCACCGGCACGTACCGCCGCTGACGCAACGCCGCCCGGCGGGCCGACCCGCCGGGCGGCCCTTTCGCGGCCGGGTACGCTGGAGGCATGCGCAGCGGGTCGGTTCGCATCTTCCGCGTGGCCGGGATCGACGTGCTCGTCCACGTCAGCTGGCTGGTGATCTTCGGCCTGGTCACCTGGTCGCTGGCCATCGGCTACTACCCGCCGCTGCTGCCGGACCTGACCCCGGCGCAGGCGTGGGTGCTCGGCGCCATCTCGGCGATCCTCCTCTTCGCCTCCGTTCTCGTGCACGAGCTCGCCCACTCCCTGCTGGCGCGCCACCGCGGGCTCGAGGTCGACTCGATCACGCTCTTCCTCTTCGGCGGCGTCTCGAGCCTCCGTGGCGACGCGCCGCGGGCGTCCACCGAGCTGCTGGTCGCGGCGGTGGGGCCGCTGACCAGCTTCGTCCTTGCGGCGGTCTTCCTTGCCGGCAGCGCCATCGCCGGCGACGCCCGGCTCGCCGCCGTGCTGGGCTACCTCGGGCTGATCAATGCCCTCCTCGGCGCGTTCAACCTCGTGCCCGGCTTCCCGCTCGACGGCGGCCGCGTGCTCCGCGCCCTGGTCTGGCAGATCACCGGCGACATGCGGCGCGGCCTGGAGGTGGCCGTCGGCGTCGGCCAGCTCGTCGGCTACGGGTTCATGGCCTGGGGCGTGGTCGAGGTCCTCGCGGGCGATGCGTTCGACGGGATCTGGATCGCCGTGATCGGCTGGTTCCTGCAGGGCGCCGGCGCCGCCCAGCTCCGCCAGGTCCGCTCGGAGGCGCACCTGGGGGCGGTCCACGTCCGTGACGTCATGCGCGGCGACACGACCGCGGTGGGGCCCAACACCACGGTGGAGGCGCTCATCGAGACGTACCTCCTGCCCGGCAACCGGCGGGCCCTGCCGGTCGTCTCCGACGAGCGCGTGGTGGGCATGGTGTCGGTCAGCGACATCCAGGGGGTCCCGGCCGACGAGCGATCCCTGACGCGGGTGGCCGACGTGATGGGCGGGCGCGGGGGCGTGGTGACGGTGACGCCCGAGATGCCGCTCGCCCAGGCCCTGCAGGCGATGCTCACCGGCGATTACGAGCAGGTGCCGGTGGTGGAGGACGAGCGGCTGGTCGGCGTGCTGACGCGGGCCGACGTCGTCCGGCAGGTCCAGCTGCGGGAAGCGCTCCACCTCGAGTAGGGCCGGCCGCGCGTGACGCGGGCCGGCCCCCGTGCGATCCCGGCGCCCGGAAAGTCCGGGCCCCGGGGCGGCGTATGCGGCGGCGTATGCGCCTGCTGCGGATCAGGGCGCCAGGCCCAGGATGGCCTGGACCCGGCCGCTCTCCGGGAGCGTGCGCAGGCTGAACCCGACCTTCTCGGCCGTCCGCTGCATGGGGATGTTGCCGGGCAGGATCTCGGCGCAGATCCATTCCAGGCGCTCGTCGCGGCCGATATCCACCAGCCGCTGGAGCAGCGCGGTCCCGAGGCCCTGGCCCTGGCGTTCGTCGGCCACCACGATCGCGAACTCGGCGGCGTTGGCAGCGTGGCGCTTGCTCAGCCGCCCCACGGCCACGATCTCCGGCTCGCCACCGGCGCCCCGCTGCTCGGCCACGAGCGCGATCTCCCGGTCGTAGTCGTTGAAGCAGACGCGGGTCAGCCGCTCGTGCGCGGTCCGCTCGTCGAGGCCGATGTCGCGGAAGTAGCGCTCGCGCACCGTCTGTTCCGACAGGATGGCGTGGAAACGCGCCAGGAGCGGCTCGTCCTCCGGACGGATGGGGCGGATCACCAGCTGCGTGCCGTCGGGCGCGGTCCAGCTCCCCATGTACCGCCGCGGGTACGGGCGGATCGCCAGCCGCGGCAGCTGCTCGACGGAGAGCCCCGGATCGTGGAGCACCACCCGCGCGTCCAGCGCGATCAGCCGCTCCGGCGAGGCGAGCAGCGGGTTGATGTCGAGCTCCCTGATCCAGGGCTGCTCGACCACCAGCTGGCTGACGCGCACCAGGATCTGCTCGAGCGCGCCGACGTCGATCGGCTGGCGTCCGCGGATCCCGGCGAAGGCACCGTAGATGCGGGTGCGCTCCATCATGCGGCGGGCGAGGGTGGTGTTGAGCGGCGGGATGGCGAGAGCACGATCCCGGAAGAGCTCCACCAGCTGGCCGCCCATGCCGAAGAGCAGGACCGGGCCGAACTGCGGGTCGATGCTGCTGCCCAGGATCAGCTCGTAGCCCGTGTAGTTGATCATGGGCTGGACGGTGACGCCCTCGAAGTGCTCGGCGCCGCGCCGCTGCTCGACGGCGGAGCGGATCGCCTGGTAGGCGCCGCGCACGGCGTCGGCATCGCCCAGGTTCAGCTGGACCCCGCCCACGTCGGTCTTGTGGGTGATGGTGTGCGAGTAGAGCTTGACGACGACCGGATACCCGATCGCGTCCGCGGCCGTCACCGCCTCGTCCTCGGAAGCGGCGATCCGCGTCTCGGTGATGGGGATCCCGTAGGCGGAGAGCACCTGCTTGGACTCGTACTCCGTCAGGATCGTCCGACCCTCGCCGCGGGCGGCTTCGATGACCTCCCGGGCGAGCGCCCGGTTGACTGCGCTCGCCTCGTCGTCCGGCAGGACGGGCGTCTCGTACAGCGCCCTGAGGCCGTCGTTGTATCGCCACATGTAGTTGAACATGTCGACCGCGGTGTCCGGGTAGGGGAACGTCGGGATCCCGGCCCTCCGCAGGACGGCCGTCCCGGCCTCCACGTCGGCGCCACCCATCCAGCTCGCCAGGACCGGCTTGCCCTCGATGTGGGCGAACGGCACCAGCTGCTCCGCGGTGCGCGTGGGGTCCGTCATGGCCTGCGGGGTGAGGATGACCAGCAACCCGTCGCTGCCGGGATCCTTCGCCGCGATCTCCAGGGCCGCCGCGTATCGTTCCGGGGGCGCGTCCCCGATGATGTCCACGGGGTTGTTGTGGCTCCACGGCCCCGGCAGGATCGCGTTGAACGCCTCCATGGTCTCCGGGGTGAGCTCGGTCAGCTGTCCGCCGCCGCCGATCAGCGCGTCGGTGGCGAGGACGCCCGGGCCGCCCGCGTTGGTGAGGATGCTGAGGCGCCGGCCCCGCGGACGAGGCTGCTTGGCGAGCACCTCCGCGATCGAGAAGAGGTCCTCGATGGCGTCCACGCGCAGGACGCCGACGCGCCGGAACGCCGCATCCAGGACCTCGTCGCTCCCGGTCAGGGAGCCGGTGTGCGATGCGGCCGCCTTGGCCGCCTGGGCCGTGCGGCCGGGCTTGATCACCAGGATCGGCTTGGTCAGCGCGACCTCGCGCGCCGCGGAGAGGAAGGCGCGCGCGTCGCCCACCGTCTCCATGTAGATGATGATGCTGTTCGTGTTCGGGTCGTCGCCGAGGTGGTAGATCAGGTCGCCCCACCCCACGTCCAGCATCGACCCGAGCGAGGTGACGGAGCTGAAGCCAACCTGCTCCTCGTGCGCCCAGTCCAGGATGGCCGTGAGGAGCGCCCCGCTCTGGCTGATGAGGCCCACGTTGCCGGGACGGGAGATACCCGCAGCGAACGTCGCGTTCAGGCCGTTGATCGGGTTCATCACGCCCAGGCAATTGGGACCGATGACCCGGATCCGCCCGCGCCGCGCCTGCTCCAGGACCTGCCGCTCGAGCTCCTCGCCCTCCGGGCCGATCTCCTTGAAGCCGGCCGAGATCACGATGGCGCCGCGGACGCCCGCCTCCACGCACTCGGCCATCACGCCGGGCACCGACGGGGCGGGCGTGACGATGACCGCCAGCTCGACCGGGTCCGGCACGTCCGCGAGGCTCGGGTATGCCTTGAGGCCCAGGATGTTCGAGCGCTTCGGGTTGATGGGGAAGACGGTGCCTCCGAACGGGCTGCTGATCAGGTTCCAGAGCACGGTGCGCCCGACGCTCCCCGCCTTCTCGGTGGCACCGACCACGGCCACCGACTTGGGGGAGAAGAGGGCATCCAGCGGGCGGCGGCCGTAGCCGAGGACGTCGCTCGCCTCGTCCACGGCCGACAGCTTGGCCGTCCCGCTGCAGGTCTGATCGATCATCGGTGACTCCAGGGGCGATCTCGGTAAACGGGGTCAGTGAACGCCCCGGGAGCGGGGGTGCACAAGGGGCGGAAAGACCCTGCGGGCAGCCGCAATGGTCGGTGTCCGTGCCCGGGCTGCCCGGCACGCCGCGGGCGGGCCGTCGGGCGGACGGGCCTGCACCAGACCCAGGTCCCCGGGCTCCTACGCGCGCCGGTTCATCACCCGGTGCGTCACGACGAACGAGGCGACGCACCACGCGGCCAGCAGCAGGAACGGCCCGGTCGTGAGCGGGAAGGTCCCTCCGGCCAGCGTGCCGCGGATCACCTCGCCCATCGCCTGGATCGGCAGCACCCGGTGGATGGCGGCCAGCCAGGAGGGCAGGCGGTCGGGCGGGAAGTTGAGCGGCGAGAACATCAGGACGAAGACCACCAGCACCTGTGTCAGCAGGTTGGCGAGCATGGCCGGCAGGAGGGAGGCGATGGCGTAGCCGATCGCCGTCGCGGTGAGCGCGACCAGGAGCATCGCGGGCACCACGAGCGGGCTGACCTGCAGCTCGAGCCCGAACCGCACGTCCCCGACGGCGACCGCGAAGATGACACCCGGGAGAACCACGGCGAGCCAGACGCTCAGGTCCGCCAGCAGGTAGACCAGCCGCGGGACCGGGAGCGACCGCATGTAGTCCAGCGTCCCCTCGGTGCGGGACTGCGCGACCATCTGCGGCACCAGCACGAGACCCATGCTGATCAGGGTGATGGCGGGTGCGCCCGTGGCGAGGAAGAGGGTGGTGCTCCGGTCGAGGCCTGGGAAGAGGAGCGGGTACCCGATCACGATCCCCAGCGCGAGGAGGGTCTGGACCACGATGGCCAGGGGCAGGACCCCCTTGAGCCGTCGCGCCTGCCAGCCGACCAGCAGTCGATAGCTACGCAGCGTGGACACCGGCCAGCTCCTCCCGTGCGATGGTGCGCGACTCCGGCTGGAGCGCGTCGGCGCGCCCGACCGCCCCGATGTAGACGTCCTCGAGCGTGGCCGGGGCGAGCGAGAACTCCTCGACCGTTCCGGCGCGCCGCAGCTGCTGGGCCCATGCGGCCGCGTCGGAGGCCTCGCCCGCCGGAACCGTCGCCAGGACGCGGTGGCCGTTGCGCGTCACGCGCCGGACGAACGGCGCCATGGCCGGGGCGTCGGCCCCGGGTTCGAGCACGAGCTCGAGCCGGAGGTCCTCGGCGAGCCCGGCCTTCAGGCTGGACGGCGTTCCCTCCACCACCACCCGGCCGTGGTCCAGGATGGCCAGGCGATCCACCGCCCGCTCCGCCTCGATCACGTTGTGGGTCACCAGCAGGACGGCGGCGCCGTCATCGGCGAGCCGGCGCACCTGCGCCCACAGGAGACGGCGTCGCACCGGGTCGACGTCGTTGGTCGGCTCGTCGAGGATCACCACCCGGCCCGGCGCGACGGCCGCCATGCAGAACGACACCAGCCGCTTCACGCCGCCCGAGAGCCGGACACCGTCGACGTCGAGCCATTCGTCCAGCTCGAGGGCGGCGGACAGGGCCCGCGAGCGCCGGTGCACGTCCGGCGCCGTGGCCCCCCGCAGCCGTCCGACCAGGCCGATCGCCTGGCGCGGAGTCAGCCCGGCGATCGGCACCTGGGCCTGCGGCTGGATCGAGCAGCGACGGCGCGCCTCGTCCGGGCGAGCCACCGCGTCGACGCCGTCGATGTGGATGGAACCCGTGTCGGGGCGCAGCAGGCCCACCACCTGGTTCGCGAGCGTGGTCTTGCCGGCGCCGTTGTGCCCCAGGAGGCCGTACACCTCGCCGGCCCCCACCTCCAGGGTCACGCCGTCGTTGGCCCGGACGCCGCCGCGATAGGTCTTGGTCACGTCGACGATCTCCAGCAGCATCCAGCGACCTCCGCAGCCCCCGCCGAACGCCCGGTCCCAGCTGACGATTGCTGGCCGCCCCGGGCTTCGCATACCGCAGAGTATGCAATACCTTCCGGTATGTCAATACTCTCCAGTATCGTGATACCTGGTGGTATGCTTTGCCGATGAGCAGCGAACGATTGGGGCGCCAGGCACGCAAGGAGCTGACGCGGCAGCTGCTGATCGACGCGGCGGCCGCCGTCTTCGCGCGCCAAGGGTTCGACGCGACCTCGCTCGACGCGGTGGCCGAGGCAGCCGGCTTCACCAAGGGCGCGGTGTACTCGAATTTCCGCAGCAAGACGGACCTGATCATGGCGCTCATCGAGCGACGGATGTCCGAGCAGGTCGAGACCGCCGCGCGCGCGATGGCGGGGGCCACCCTGGACGAGGCGATCCGGCGGCTGGAGGCCCGGGTCGGTGCCGAGACTGGGGCTGCAGGGGCGACCGGCGGGGCCGGCGACGTCGGGACGGGCCGCGCCGTGCCGGTCGGCCGCGACTGGCTGCGCCTCATGTACGAGTTCTGGCACTACGCCATGCGGGACGAGCGGGCGCGGCGGGCCCTCGCGGAGCAGTACGAGCGGGCCCGCACGATCACGTCGCGGATGATCTCGGAGAAGTACGAGGAGGCGGGCACGACGCCGCCCATGCCCGTGCGCGACCTGGCGATCCTGGTGGAGGCGGTCGGCATCGGCCTGGCCTTCCAGGCGGCGCTCGACCCGGCCGCGGTGTCGCCCACGCTGCAGGGCGAGGCCACCCGGCGACTGCTGGCTCCCGCCTCCGCGGCGACGAGCCCCCGACCGGCGACGAGTCCCGGCCCGGCAACCGCCGACTCGGCAGACCCCGGGACGCGCGAGGCACCCACGATCGAGGAGGCACCGGCATGAGCGATTCGCGACACCCGCCCATCCGCTGGGGGATCCTCGGCACGGGCTGGATGGCGTCGACCTTCGCCACGGACCTGGCGCGCGTGGCGGACGCCGAACTGCGCGCGGTGGGCTCGAGGACCCGCGAGTCCGCGGACGCCTTCGGCGACCGGCACGG
>JAJYDP010000680.1 GCA_021777365.1 Chloroflexota bacterium
GAAGGGTACGCCGTGCTCTCATCCGGTCAGCCGACGGGACGGGAGCGCGGCGACGTTTCCACACACGATGACGTTAGCTCCGGCCGGCGATCTTCGGGGCGCTCCTCGATGCCCTGGTGGCGAGTGTCGCCGGGGTCGACGGCGTCGAGCTTCCCCAGTCCACGCGCATGGTGGATGCGGCGCGGTTCGTCAGCGCAGCGGAGCCGATCCTCGGCTGGGAGGAGGGGGCGTTCGCCCGGGATCTCGCGGAGATGCGCGCCGGCAGCCGGGAGTCCGTGGTCGAGGCGTCGCCGCTGACCGCGCCGCTCGTCGCGCTGACCAACGCCGGAGGGTGGGAGGGCACAGCCGAGGAGCTGCTCACGGCGCTCGAGCTGCGGGTGGACGAGCGGTCCCGTAACCGCCCCGACTGGCCGCGGACCCCGCGCGGTCTCAGCGGGCAGCTACGCCGCCTCGCGCCCGAGCTGCGGCTCCGAGCCGGCGACGACGCCAAGATCGACATCATCTTCGACCAGAAGGAGCCCCACACGCGGCGCCGTCTCGTCAGCATCCAGCAGGTCCCCGGCACGACCGTCCCCACCGTCCCCACCGTCCCTGGGAGCACGATTCAGGCAGACGGTACCCCGCGAGCCGCCCCAGCGACCGTCCCCGACCGTCCCCCGCAAGCTGGGGCCGCGCCGGGGGACGGTGGGGACGGTGGGGGACGGTTCAGGAATCGGCAACCGTCCCCCGAATCTGAACGTGAGTGGCATCCGGGGGACGGTGGGGACGGTCGATTCCCCCTCTTTCTAGGTGAGGAGAGACAGGACGACGCCGAGCCGTGGCATTGCCCGACAGATCGAGGAAGCGGGCACGTCCAGGGCACACGGCTCGACGGCTCGACGTTCTGTGCAACCTGCTACGGCCCGCTCTCCGCCTCCGACCCCGCCGCCGGTGACGAGATCGAGGGAGGCCAGCTGTGAGCGGCGGCCATCCCGCGCCGCGCCACGTCGCGGGCTTCGCGACGGTCGGCGAGGTGCTGCCCTGGCTCCGGCTGGCGTCCGCGCCCGGCCGAACGGCCCTGCGATCGAGGCCGCCTCGGGGCACCGCGGCCCGAGCCCGCACCACGCCGGCGTCGCGCGGTTCCCGGCGGCCGGCGGTCCGCTCCGGGTGCGCACCCCGGGAGGCCACGCTTCGGCTGCCGCGCCTCCCGCGGGTGGTGCTGCGCCTGGCGCCGCAGGCCACCGCGGCCCTGCGCGCGGCGATCGAGGCGACCACCGACGCCTGTGCCGGCGCGATCGAGGTGGTGGTCGAGCGCGTCGACGCCCTGCCAGACGGTGCGTCCTTCAGTCTGACCGCCTGGCCGCACACGCCCGCCGCCGCCCGGCGTGCCCGGCGACGCGACCTCGCCGCTGTCGCGGCCCTCGGCAGCGCCATCGAGGCCGCGCTCGCCGAGGCGTCGGGCGCCGCCGAGACCGGCGCGGAGCGGCACCCGTGACCCGCCGACCTGCGCTTTCGGGGGCAAGTCGCGCATCGCGCCGGAGATCTGGTCGCGCCTCGGGGATGTGGCGCTGCTCGCCCGGCCCCGCCCCATCCGCGGCCGCGAGATCGTCAACGACGTGGACGGCCTGCTCGTCAACGCCTGGCGGGCCCTGGCGCACGATCCGGAGGCCGTCGCGCAGTGGTGTGACTGGCCCGCGACGGAGAGCGATCTGCACGCCCGGCACGCCTGGCTGGTCGGCCAGCGCGAGCGCCTGACGGCGCGCCTGGAGGGCGATCCGGACTGGTACGACGCGCAGGCGGCCGGCTGGTGGCTGTGGGGGATCGGGCTGTGGATCGGGGGCGGCTGGTGTGCGGGCCGCGGCCCCTGGCACGTCGCGGAGGGCCGGCTCCAGCGCGTGCCCGGCGCGGGCGGGGTGGCCCGCCAACTGCTCGCCGTGGGCGACGATGGCGGGGGCGTACAGCGCCGGCTCCTCGCCGTGGGCGACGATGGACGGGGCGTCTCCCGCCGCTCGGTGGCGACCTACGGCCTGCGACCGCGGGGCATCCGGGCAGGTGCCCGGGGCGCCGCGCTCCTGGCCGCCTTCGAGCCGCTGGCCGAGCGCCTGCGCGAGGTGGTCGTGATGGCCGGGGACTGGTCGCGCGTCGTGACGCCGGGGGTGCTGTTCGGCACGAGCGCGGGCCGCGCCGGGAGCGCGGGCGCCTGCGCGGTGTATCTGGATCCCCCGTATGGCGAAACCGCCGGGCGCGCCGACGGGCTCTACGCCGTCGACTCGCTGACGGTCGCGCATGCCGTGCGCGCCTGGGCCATCGAGCACGGGGACGATCCCCGCCTGCGCATCGCGCTCTCGGGCTACGAAGGAGAGGGCGCCATGCCGCCCACATGGAGCGAGCTGGCCTGGAAGGCGCACGGCGGCATGGGCAGCCAGGGTCGGGGCGTGGCCCGGGCCAACAGCCGGCGCGAGCGCGTCTGGTTCAGTCCCTCCTGTCTGCGCGCGGGGCTCTGGGATGAGGTGGCCCTGTGAGACTCGGCGAGTCGAGCTCCACCGTCGCTGCGGTGCCCGGTGCGGGCGCCGACGTCGACGCCGGTCTCGTCGATGCCTGGCTGGCCGGGCGGACGCCGCGGACCCTCGAAGCGTACCGGGCCGACCTCGCGGACTTCGCCCGGTTCACCGGCGCGCCCTCGGTCGGCGTCGCCGCCGCACGGCTCCTCGCGGCCGGCCACGGACCCGCCAACGCGCTCGCGTTCCGGTACCGGGCGCACCTGCACGAGCGGAGTCTGGCCGCGGCCACCATCAACCGACGTCTCGCCGCCCTGCGCAGCCTGGTCGCGTTCGCGCGCACCCTCGGGCTGGTCCCCTGGACGCTCGACGTGCCGAACGAGCGCGTGGAGCCCTACCGTGACACCCGGGGTCCCGGTCGTGCCGGCGTGGTGCGGTTGTTCGGAGTGCTCGACGGACGAACCGATCCGAAGGCGATCCGCGACCGGGCACTCCTCCACCTGCTCTACGATCTCGCCCTCCGCCGCGCCGAGGTGGTGAGCCTCGATCGGGCGGATCTCGACCTCGACGCCGGCACCCTCGCGGTGCTGGGGAAGGGCCGCACTGCGCGCCTCACGCTCACCCTGCCCGGACCGACGAAGGCCGCCCTCGGCGCGTGGGTCGAGCGACGTGGCGAGGCGCCCGGGCCGCTCTTCCCGCCGCTCTCGCGGCCGGCGGGCACGGACCGGCTCTCGGCTGGCGGGCTGTACCGGATCGTGCGGGCACTGGGGCGGCGGGCCGGGGTCCCGGTCCGGCCCCACGGCCTGCGGCACGCGGCGATCACCGAGGCGCTCACGCTCATGGGCGGCGACATCCGGGCCGTCGGCCGCTACAGCCGCCATCGCGACCTCCGCACGCTCATGCGCTACGACGACAAC
>JAJYDP010000681.1 GCA_021777365.1 Chloroflexota bacterium
GTACGCCGATCCGGGCCGCGACGACGTACACGACCGCCGCCTGCACCAGGGCGCGGAGCCCGCCCGCCACCGCCTTGCCGGTGACGAGCGAGAGGCGGGACGCCGGGCTCACCAGGTACTTGTGCAGCACGCCCGTCGCCAGGATGGGCTGGACCGCGCGGCTGAGCAGTTCGGTCGGGTCGTGGGCGAGCTTCTGCGGCTCGGCCTCCGCGACGGTCCAGGCGTCGAGGAAGAACCGGACGGCCGCCGGCGGCTCAGCCCATGCGGCGGGCCGTGCGGCGCGTTCGAGCGACGTCACGATACGTTCCTCCTTCGTCCAGGTCGCTGCCGGTGAAGCGTGTGAAGACGTCGTCGACGGTCGCCGCCGGCCCCACCGCCGCGGCCAGGGTGGCCGGCGTTCCGAGCGCCACCAGGTGTCCGAGGTGCATGATCCCGACCCGAACCGCCGGGTCAGCTGGCTGGTTTCGATTGCCTGCGGCATCGCGTCCCCGCGCGAGAGGAATACAGTTAGGACGCTTAACAGTCTATCATCGGGTCATGCAGACGTCCGCGACACCGCCCGGCGTCGACAGCACGGAGCCGCGCGCGGCACCCGACGCGTCCGAGACGCCAGCCGGCGCCCTGCGGTCGCCGTACCCGGACGACGCCGCGCCGCGGGAGGGCCCTGACGTCGCCGCTGCCGCGATCCTCGAGAGCGTTCCACTGGTCATGCGGGCGATCCGGGGGCGCATGCGGGAGGGCCGGCCCGCGGGCATGTCCGTTGCGCAGTTCCGGGCGCTCCTCTACCTTCGACGCCACCCGGGCAGCGGCCTGTCCGAGATCGCGGATCACCTCGGGACCTCCGTGCCCGCCGCCTCCGAGCTGGTGAGCCGGCTCGTCCGCCAGGTCCTGGTGGTGCGGGAGACCGATCCGGCCGAGCGCCGGCGGATCCGGCTCACCCTGAGCGCCACCGGGACGGGACAGCTCGACCAGGCGCAGTGGGCGGCCATGGCATGGCTTCGGGTCCTCGTCGAGGAGCTCGAGCCGGAGCGGCAGCGGGCGATCGTGGACGTGCTTGCGGATCTCCGCCGGCTGATCCTGGCGGCCGACGAGCCGGCAGAGGATGGGGCGGCAGGGGCGACCTGACCATCGGACGCCCACGAGGGGCCGCCCGGACCTTCGCCGCGCGGTGTCCGCGGACGAGCATCAACGCGGGCGCCAGCGTGGTCACTGGCGCGAGCGCGTCATGCCGCCGGGGCGGCCTGCGGACGGGCCCGGCCCTGCGTCATGGGAGGGAACCGTGCCATCCGAGGAAGTCAACGCGTCGGACGCGCCGGAGCTGGACGCGGATGCCAGCGCGGCGCTGCTCCGGCTGGCCCGGGACGCGGTCGTGGCCGCGATCCACCGCCAGCCGCCTCCCGCCGTCGACCCGGCGGCCCTGCCGCCCGTGCTGCTGGCGCCGGCGGCAGCGTTCGTCACGCTCCACGAGCACGGCGAGCTGCGTGGCTGCATGGGCAACCTGGAGTTCGAGCGCCCGCTCTGGAGGAACGTGCTGATCGCCGGCGCGATCGTGCCGCTCGAGGATCCACGCTTCATGCCCGTCGCTGACGAGGAGCTCCCGGCGATCCGGATCGAGGTCTCCGTGCTGGCGCCGCCGGTCGAGCTGCCAGGTCCCCAGGCCTTCGACGCGCGATCCCAGGGGATCATCGTGGAGCGATCGGGCCGGCGGGCGCTGCTGCTGCCGCAGGTCGCCGAGGAGTACGGCTGGGACGAAACGACCACCCTCGACGCGGTCTGCCGGAAGGCCGGGCTGGCGGGCGATGCCTGGCGCCGGGCGGGCACGCGGCTCTTTGGGTTCCGCGCCGCGCACGTCGCGGAGCCAGGGTTCGCCGGCTGAGCATCGAGCGCCGGTACGATCGCCGCTCGGCCACCTTCGAGTGCCCCGCGCACCCGCCAGCGGTGGTTGACCGTCAGCCGGGCGTGGTCGCGCACGGATCGGGGTCGCGTATAGTGCGAAATCGGGACCGGAAATCGGTGGCCCGGCCACGCCGTCGTGACGGCCGGGACCGACGCCCCGGAGGGAGACGAGCACGCTGCAGGGCGAGCACGTCCGCACGGTTGAGGGACAGACCGGCGAGGAAACGGCCGGGCTGCGGTGGCTGTCCGTGCTCACCGCGTACTACTTCGGCCTCTCGGTCACCTGGGGCTCGCTGACGACCATCGTCCTGCCCAGGCTGGTCGAGCAGCTCGTGCCGGCCGCGATCAAGACCTCCGCGCTCTCGCTGATCGCCGGCCTCCAGGCCATCGTTGCGATCGTCGTCCAGCCCGTCTCGGGCTCCGCCAGCGACCGGCTGGTCACGCCCTGGGGCCGCCGCCGCCCGCTGATGGTGATCGGCGTGGCCGTCCAGCTGGTCCTGCTCATCGTGCTCGCCATGGCGGGCTCGTACTGGGCGATCCTGGTGGTGATGCTGTGCATCGAGGTCGCGTCGAACACGGCCCAGGGCCCGTACCAGGGGTTGTTGCCCGACCTCGTGCCCCGCGGGCGCCGCGGGCTCGCCTCCGGGTTCCTGGGAGGCGCGCAGATGGCCGGTCAGGTCGTCGGCGTGGCGATTGCCGGGGTCCTCGTTGTCGCCGGGCACGTAGGGCTGGCGGTCGTCTTCACCGCGGCCAGCCTCGGGTTCGGCACACTGATCACGGTCGCCGGCGTGGACGAACGGGACGGCCGATCCGGCGAACCGCACCTGCCCCGCCTCCGCTGGCACGCGGCCGGAAGGGGGAGGTTCCTGGATCCGGCGCGGTGGCGCAGGGCCGTGCGGACCACGGTGCTCGAGGTGTGGGGACGGGACGTTCTCGAGCAACGCGACTACCTGTGGCTGCTGGGCTCGAGGCTCGCGATCCTCATGGCCGCCGGCACGCTGCAGCCGTTCGTCTACTACTACCTGGAGGACTCGATCGGGCTCGGCAACCAGGCGGGCACCCTCGTCGCGCCGCTGGCGGGTGCCGTCGTGCTGGTCGCGCTGATCGCGGCCATCCCCGGCGGCGCCATGACCGCCCGGTGGGGGCGCGTTCGCACCGTGGCCCTGAGCGCCGTCTCCGGCGCGGTGGGCTCCGTGGCGTTCGCGGCCGCGCCCTCGTATCTCTCGCTGTTCGTGATCGCGATCCCGTTCGGGCTCGCGATGGGCATCTTCCTCTCGGCGGACTGGGCCCTGCTCACCGACGTGGCGCCCCCCGGTGAGTCCGGGCGCTACCTCGGCCTGTCCAACACGGTGACGGCCGCCTCCGCGGTGCTGGCAGTGGCGGTGGGTGGGCCCGTGGCGGACCTCATCAACGGCATGCGCTACGGGGCCGGCTACCGCGCCGTCTTCGGGCTGGCGGCAATCGAGTTCGCGATCGGCGCGTGGGCCGTGACGCACG
>JAJYDP010000682.1 GCA_021777365.1 Chloroflexota bacterium
GTGGCGAGCGCCGCAGGCGGGGCGAGCCGTTGCGCCTTCGGAGTCAAACCTCCACCGCACAGCTTCGTCCGCGGAAGCCGCCTGGCCTCGAAGAGGGTTACCCGCGCACCTCGGCCGGCGAGGACTCGTGCGGCAGTCGCGCCTGCCGGCCCTGCGCCCACGACCGCCACGTCAACGCGCATGTGGCGCTTCACGGCGATCCGGGCGCGAGCGCCGGGATCGCGGCTATCGGTGTGTGCGACATGCTCGCACCTTCCACCGGGCTCCTGAGGGCGGCATGAGACCTCGCTATGAACAGCCCCAGATGCCGCGGCGACGATCCGCTCGATGCACCACGCCGCCCGCCAGGAGTGGCCGGAGGGCGTCTCCGCTACGCCGCGCCGCGGCCGACCACGGAAATGCGGTCGGTGGAGGCACACCGGCGACTTCTCAGGGACGGTTCAGCGCTTCCTCAGCCACGTCCCGGATGCTCCGTCCGCGCTGGGTCGCCACGCGCTCTGGCCAGGTGGCGCGGGTGTGAGATACTCCCAGGGAGTATGAAGGGAACACGACATGACGACTGACCCGAAGATCGCCGTGCAGGTGCGCTTCCCGGTCGAGGGCATGACCTGCGCCTCATGCGTCAACCGCATCGAGCGCTACCTGCGCAAGGTCGAGGGCGTCGAGCGGGCCAACCTGAACCTGGCGACGGAATCGGCGTCAATTCGGTACGACCCGCAGCAGGTCACGCTCGCCGACCTCGGCAAGGCAGTCGAGGCGGCAGGGTACGACGCGCGCCTGGATCGCGCCGAGGGCCTCGAGGCCGACCCGGGCGCCTCGCTCGCCGATGCGGTGCCGGTGGCGGGCCTGCCCGCGACTCCGGCTACCAGCGACGGCGCCTTGATTCCCACCAGGGAGGTCAGGGACAAGGCTGCGGCAGCCGAGGAGCCGACCTTCGCTGAACGACACCTGGCCGAGACGCGACGGCGCCTCATCCTTGCCGCGATCTTCACCACGCCGCTCATCGTCGCGCTCGCCTCGATGACCGTGGCGCCGTTCCTGCCGCACTGGCTGACGAACCCGTGGCTCGAGCTTGCCCTCGCGACGCCGGTCCAGTTCTACGCCGGACGAGGCTTCTACGCGGGCGCGTGGAAGGTGGCACGGCACCGAGCCACCGATATGAACACCCTGATCGCGGTCGGCACCTCGGCCGCCTACGCCTACAGTGTGGCCGCCATTCTGTTCCCGGGCTTCTTCCGGGCCGCCGGCATCGGCAACGGCAGCCAGCCGCCCCTGTACTTCGACACCTCGTCGGCGATCATCACCCTGATCCTGCTCGGCCGGTTCCTGGAGGCGCGGGCGCGGAGCCATACCTCCGACGCGATCAAGAAGCTGATCGGACTCGCCCCGCGCACGGCGCGGGTCGTGCGCGATGGGCAGGAGTACGACGTCCCCATCGAGGCGGTCGTGGTCGGCGACGTGGTGCGCGTGCGACCCGGCGAGAAGGTGCCCGTGGACGGCGTCGTCCGTGACGGCCTCTCGAGCGTCGACGAGAGCATGGTGACCGGCGAGAGCATGCCCGTCGCCAAGGCCGCCGGCGACGAGGTCATCGGCGGGACGATGAACGGCTCCGGCAGCTTCTCGTTCGAGGCGCGACGCGTCGGACGCGACACCGTGCTCGCCCAGATCGTGCGACTCGTGCAGGACGCGCAGGGGAGCAAGGCGCCCATCCAGCGCCTTGCGGACGCCGTCACCGGCTACTTCGTCCCCGCGGTACTCGCGGTCGCGGCGGTCACGTTCGTTACGTGGTTCCTCCTGGGACCGCAGCCGGCCTTCAACCTGGCGCTCCTCAACATGGTGGCCGTGCTTATCATCGCCTGCCCCTGCGCACTGGGACTCGCCACGCCGACCTCGATCATGGTCGGCACCGGCAAAGGGGCCGAGAACGGGGTTCTCTTCCGCAATGCCGAGGCGCTCGAGCGGCTCCACCAGGTCCGCGTGGTGGTCCTCGACAAGACCGGCACCCTGACCGAGGGCCGGCCCCGCGTCACCGACGTGGTGCGGGCGGAGGGGGCGCCCGAGGAGCCTGCGCTCCTGCGCCTGGCGGCGGCCGCCGAGCGCGGCTCCGAGCATCCCCTGGGCGAGGCGATCGTGCGGTTCGCGATCGACGAGTGGACCCTGGACGTGCCCGAGGCGACGGCATTCGAGTCGCACGGTGGCCAGGGGATCCGCGCGCGGGTCGAGGGGCGCGAGGTTCGCGTTGGGAGGGCTGGACACCTGGAGGCGGCCGGCGTCGATCCGGCAGCGCTGCTCCCGGCGGCGGAGGATCTCGCGGCGCAGGGCAGGACGCCCGTCTTCGTCGCGATCGACGGACACCTCACGGCCGTCCTCGCGATCGCGGACACCCTGAAGCCCGGCTCGATCGCTGCGGTGGCCGAGCTCCATCGCCTCGGCTTGCAGGTGGTCATGCTGACGGGCGACAACGAGACAACGGCGCGAGCGATCGCCGGCCAGGCCGGGGTCGACCGGGTGCTGGCCGACGTCCGTCCCGACGAGAAGGCGGCGCAGATCAGGAGCCTGCAGGCGCGGGGCAAGCTGGTCGCGATGGTCGGCGACGGCGTGAACGACGCACCGGCCCTCGCCCAGGCCGATGTCGGGATCGCCATCGGCACCGGCACCGACATCGCCATCGAGTCGGCGGCGGTGACCCTCATGAGCGGCGACCTGCGCGGGCTCGTGACCGCCGTCTCACTGTCGCGGGCGACCATGGGGAACATCAGGCAGAACCTGTTCTGGGCGTTTGCCTACAACGTGGCGTTGATCCCGCTCGCGGCAGGAGCCTTCTACCCGTTCACCGGCGTCCTGCTCGACCCAATCCTCGCCGCGGGAGCGATGGCGCTCTCGAGCGTGACGGTCGTCTCCAACGCGCTGCGGCTGCGACGCTTTCAGCCGGTCCGGATCGGCGTCACGCCGCGATCGACGCGACAGGCTGCCGCGACGGCGTCTCGCTGAACTCGCGCCCCGCCGCGACGACGTCCGTGGGGACCCCGGGGGACAGTACGACTGGCCTGTAGTACAGTGGTCCCAATGGACGAAGTCCCCATCGTCGTGCCCAACGACCTGTGGTCGTCCTCCCACCCGGCCGCCTACGGAGGCGGCCAGCCGCCCGCGATCACGCACCTGCACCAGGTCGAGGCCGAGGTGGACCCGGGCGACAACGCGCGCTGGGGCGCGCTGGAGGTCATCCCGGCGAAGGCCGACTACCTGCTCGACCTGCTCCGCATGAACAGCCTCTGGCCCCTGCTGTCCGGGCTGTCCTGCTGCGCCATCGAGATGATGTCGGCGGCGTGCAGCCACACCGACATGGACCGCTTCAACATGTTCCCGTTCCGGGCCAGT
>JAJYDP010000683.1 GCA_021777365.1 Chloroflexota bacterium
CGTCTCGCCGGACGGCGGCTGGCGGCTGGCCGACGCGGCCGCGGCCCGCGTGGTCGGGCTGGTGGACGCCGGCTGGCCGCCGGGCGAGCCGCGGCTGCTGGCGAGCCTGCCGACGTTCAAGCCCGACGCCGCGCTGCGGTTCCCGCTCGAGCGCCGGGGCTTCGCGCTCCAGCCGCCGATCGCCGAGCCGGCGCAGCCGGGCGGCCTCGAGCTGGGCGTGGTGACGGTCGTGTGCGACCCGCTGTTCGACGATGCGACCGGCTTCGCGTGCGGCGGGCCGGCCGAGGACCGCTGGCTGGCCGACGCCTACCCGCCGGCCGCGATGCAGCTCGTGGATCGCTTCCGCGCCGGCAGCCGGCGCGTCATCTCGGTGTACGCCCCGTCCCGGCTGGCGGTCGCGCGGTAGGGCTGGCGGGCGGGAGAAGCGCGAACGCCGGCCCCTGCAAGGCCGGCGTTCGCTGTCCCCGAGACCCGGGCGTGCCTCCCGGGTCCGTGATGCAGTCGGATCAGGACCGGCCCGGGTTCCGGAGCGGGGGGCGGGCCGGGAGCGGCCGGACCGCGCCGTAGCGCGGCGGGGGGGCCGGGCGGACGACGGTCTGCGTGGCGGTCGCCCCGCCGTACCCCGGAGCGCGGCTGTAGCCGGCTGACGCCGGGGCCGTGCCGCCGGCGGCGCCGAGGGCCGGCTCGGCCGCGGTCGCCGCCGCGTACGGGCGGTTGAACCGTCGCAGGCGGACCGCGAGGTAGTACTCCATGATCTGGCGGACCTGGGGCTCCGAGAGGGCCTCGTCGGCCCGCAGCGCGTACTCGACGCGCGCGGTCGGGTTCTGCGGCCCGACCGACACCACGCCGAGGGCTGCCGGCGTGTCGGTGTCCTCGCGGATCTCGCGCAGGCCGCGTGCCAGCTTGGTCGCCGTCCCCAGCGACGGCATCCGGTCGCCCCGGATGAGCCGCGAGATGGTCGAGTGGTCGACCCCCGACTGCTGGGCGAGCTGGCGCTGCGACATCTTCTTGGCCTTGAGCTGCGCTCGCAGCCATTCGTTGAATGCGCGGCCGTTCTCGGTGGTCATTGACTGCCTTGCTTGGGCTTCCGCGGCCGGTCCGCGGCTTCACGGGAAGTGTCGGGGGCGTGGTGCGCCCGCCCAATCCCCCGTTGGTACTCGGCGCCGTTGCCCGAATGCCGACACGCCGATGCGGTGCGCGGCGGTGGGGTGGGGTCTGGGGGTGACCCTTTCGGCGGGGAGTGCAGCCGGGCCCCGCGGGGGCGGTCTGGGCCCGCGCGGGGCCGCGCTAGGCGGCCAGGGCCGGCGCGTCCCCGACCGGCCCCGAGCCGGGCGCGAGGCCCGAGCCGCGCCGCTTGCCCGAGACCACGTACAGCAGGCCGCCGAGCACGATGATCGAGAACACGCTGATCACGCGGTCCACGATCACGATCGTCGCCGCCTCCGTCTGCGGGATGCCGTAGGCGTACACGAGCACCGCGCTCACGCCCAGCTCCACCGTCCCCAGGCCGGCCGGGCTGAGCGGCACCGCGGTGAGCAGCGAGCCGATGAGGGCCACGAAGAACGCGCCCGACAGGCCGAGCTCGACGTCGGGGAACCCCAGCGCCCGCACGACGAAGAACAGCCGGAAGCCCTCGGTCGCCCAGATCAGCCCGGTCAGGACGATCAGCGGCGGCAGGTGGCGGAGGCCGATGGCGCCGAACACGCCCTCCTCGAACTTGTCGTACAGCTCGACGAAGCGGTGCGGCACGCGGAAGCGGACCAGGATGCCGCGGCCGAAGTTGCGCAGGGTGAGCAGCAGGGCCACCATCGCCACCACCACCCCGATGCCCAGGGCGATCACGAACTGGATGTCGGGCGGGAACCCCGTCCGGAAGCTCCAGAAGCCGGCCGCGAGGCCCAGCACGGCGATCGCGAAGATGTCCAGCAGCCGCTCGATGAACACCGTGCCGAACGTGCGCGACAGCGACGCCACCGGGGCGTTGAGCTTGAGCAGGTAGGCGCGGTACACGTCGCCCAGCTTGGCCGGCACCACGCAGTTGACGAGCCACGAGAGGAACAGGATCTCGGTGCCGTCCACGGTGCCCAGCCGGAATCGCGTCGCCGCCAGGATCCGCCCCCAGCGGTAGCCGCGGAGGGGGAAGCCCGCGTAGAACACGACGAAGGCCACCGCCAGCCACACCGCGTTGGCCTGCCGGATGCCCGCGACCAGCGACGCCACGTCCACGTTGAACGCGAGGCGGAACACCAGGACCACGAGCACGATCGGGACGACGATCGAGAGGATGGTCCGCGGCTGCCGCAGCCGCCGCCCGAGCGAGACGGTGTCCTCCGGGGGCACCTCCAGCTCGGGGCCGGGGATGGGCTCGCGGGCGGCGGGGCCGGGTTCGGTCACAGGGGGCTCCATCAGCTGCCGTCCCGCGGCGCGGCGGGCGGCCAGGGCACGCGCGTGTTCCCCCGCGCGCGGTTGACCAGTTTGGAGATGGGGGTCAGCGTCCGCACGAGGTAGGACGCGCGGCCGGGGACGATCTCAACCGTCCGGAGGGCGGAAAGCAACCCCTCGGGAGTGCCGGGGTCGCCGTCGAGCGCGTTGTAGGCGACGCCCACCTCGAGCACGCTGTGCGCGTCGGACGCGGCCACGCCGGGCAGCCCCAGCTCGCGGGCGAAGTCCGCGGCCCGCGCGTTGCCGTCGCCGCCGACCACCCGCGCGTTGTACGCCTCCACCCAGTCCACCAGCCGGCCGATGGCCTCGAGCCGCGGGTCCTTGAGCATCGAGCCGCGATGGCGGTCGAACGGGTGCGGGATGCCCACCAGGCCGCCCTGGGCGCGGACCGCCGCGATGGTCTCGCGGGCCGGCCGCCCGGGCGGCACCGCCTCCGCGAGGAACAGCGCGATCAGGTCGCCGTCCGCGGTCTTGACCTCCTCGCCCACGATCACGGTCAGGCCGTCCGGCGCCGCCGCGCGGCCCCGGAGCGCGCCCGCGATGGTGTCGTGGTCGGTGATGGCCAGGTGGGTCAGGCCGCGCCTCGCCGCCGCCCGGACCACCGACTCGGGCGAGGCCAGGCAGTCGAACGACGCGGACGTGTGGCAGTGGAGGTCGATGTAGGCCTTCACTGGAGGCGACCTGAGGGCCGGGCGGGAGAGCCCGCCCGCCGGCGATTCCAGTCCTTCGGACTGAGATCGCCTCTGGGTCGGGCCCTCCCGCCCTCCCATACGAGCGAACCGGCGTTCGGCCGTGCATCGACCGTGAGGAGGAGGGGGCGAGAGGCCGTCTCGGCTGCCGACCCGCAGGCGATCTCAGTCCGGCGGACTGGAATCGCCGGAGGGCGGCGGGCGAGACGGCCGGCCACTAGATCTGCGACACCAGGGACTTCTT
>JAJYDP010000684.1 GCA_021777365.1 Chloroflexota bacterium
TGTTGCGGACCGACTCGCCGACGCTGGCGCCGATCCTGGGCGGGGCGATCCCGGGCGGCTCGCGCACCGTCAGGACCGTGGCCAGCATCGTGGCCAGCTCGAGCACGGCCACGGCCGCCAGGCCCAGGCGGAAATCCCCCATGGCGATGGCGAGCCCGGCGGCGGCAAGCCCGACGACGTTGCCGGTGATGATCATGACGCCCATCAGCCCGGACGCGATCCCCACCTGCTCCTCGGGCACGAGATCCGGCACGTAGCCCTGGAAGGGACCCTGCGCCGCGTTCGAGCTGACCTGCAGCAGCATGACGAACGCGAAGACGGCGACGAACGTGTTCGCCCACGCGAGCCCGGCCAGGAACACGACGTCGAGCAGGGTGAAGGCGAAGATGAACGGCTTCCGACGGCCCCAGGGGGTCCTGGCGTAGTCGCTGATCGCGGCGGCGGTCGGCTGCACCAGCAGCGCGACGAGCGCGCCGCCGAACGCGATCAGGCCGTTCGCGAACTCCTTGCCCACCACGAGGCCGCCCACGATCGGGGCCTCGTGGCCGAGGCACGCGGCGTCGACGAGGTCGCGGCAGATCATGCCGGTCAGCCGATCCGGCAGGATCTCGATGTTGACGCCGCCCCACAGCGCGTTGATCGCGAGCCAGTACACGCTGATCTGGAACAGCTCCCGCCAGGTCATGCGCCGGGTGGGCCGGCCCGCGACCACGGGCTGCGCCGCCGCCCGGGACGCCGCCGGTGCGTGCGGCTCGCCGACCAGGACGTCGCTCATCGCTCGCCGCCTCCCTCCCCTCCGGCGATCCCGGCGATCGACGCGCGCAGTGTGGCACGCCGGCGCGACGCCGCGAGCGCCGTTGCGCCGGCTTCGGGGGGCCGCGGAGCAGGCGCCCCGGAGGGCCGGACGGCAGGGCGGGATACCGGAGCCCGGAATCGGACGTCGCGCCGGGGCTACCCGGCGCGACGTCCGCGCTCGTCCTCGATCCCGGCCGGATGGGGGCCGGGGTCGACCTCACACTTCCTTGTACTCGCCCTCGACGGCCTCGTCCTCGCCGCCCTGGCCGCCCTGCGAGCCGCCGGCACCCGGGCCCTCGCCCGTGTCGGCCCCGTCGCCGCCGGGCGCCCCGGAGGCCTGGTAGGCGGCCGTGCCGACCTTCTGGAGCTGCGTGGCGAGCTCGGTGGTGCGGGCACGGATGGCATCCATGTCGTTGCCCTTCAGGGCCTCGCGAACCGCCTCCACCGCGCGCTCCGTGGCGGCCCGCTCGTCGGGCGAGACCTTGTCGCCGAGGTCGCGCAGCGTGCGCTCCGCCTGGAACGCCAGCGTGTCGGCCTGGTTGCGGGTCTCGACCTCCTCGCGCCGCCGCCGGTCCTCGTCGGCGTGCTCCGACGCGTCGCGGACCATGCGGTCCACGTCGTCCTTCGAGAGCATCGAGGAGGCGGTGATGCGCACCGTCTGCTCGCGGCTGGTCGCGCGGTCCTTCGCCTTGACGTCGAGGATGCCGTTCGCGTCGATGTCGAACGTGACCTCGATCTGCGGGATGCCGCGCGGGGCGGGCGGGATGCCGTCGAGGATGAAGCGCCCGAGCGTCTTGTTGTCGGACGCCATCTCGCGCTCGCCCTGCAGGACGTGGATCTCGACCTGCGGCTGGTTGTCGCTCGCCGTGGAGAAGACCTGGCTCTTGGACGTCGGGATCGTCGTGTTGCGATCGATGAGCCGCGTCATGACCCCGCCGAGCGTCTCGATGCCGAGCGAGAGCGGCGTCACGTCGAGGAGCAGGACGTCCTTGACCTCGCCGCCGAGCACGCCGGCCTGGATCGCGGCGCCCACCGCCACGACCTCGTCCGGGTTGACGCCCTTGTGCGGCTCCTTGCCGCCGAACATCGCCTTGACGGCCTCGACGACCGCCGGCATGCGGGTCTGGCCGCCGACCAGGATCACCTCGTTGATCTCGTTCGGGCGCAGCCCGGCGTCCTTCAGCGCCTGCTGGACGGGCCCCGCCGTGCGGTTGACCAGGTCGGCCACGAGGTCCTCGAGCTTGGCGCGCGAGAGCGTCACCACGAGGTGCTTCGGGCCCGTCTGGTCGGCCGTGATGTAGGGCAGGTTGATCTCGGTCTGGAGCGTCGAGGAGAGCTCGATCTTGGCCTTTTCGGCCGCCTCCTTGAGGCGCTGCATCGCCTGCTGATCGGCGCGCAGGTCGATCCCCTGGTCGCGCTTGAACTCGGACAGGAGCCAGTCGATCACGCGCTGGTCGAAGTCGTCGCCACCCAGGTGCGTGTCGCCGTTGGTCGACTTGACCTCGAAGACGCCGTCGCCCAGCTCGAGGATCGAGATGTCGAACGTGCCGCCGCCCAGGTCGTAGACCGCGATCTTCTCGTCGGTCTTCTTGTCCAGGCCGTAGGCCAGCGCCGACGCGGTCGGCTCGTTGATGATCCGCTTGACGTCGAGGCCGGCGATGCGGCCGGCGTCCTTCGTCGCCTGGCGCTGCGTGTCGTCGAAGTACGCGGGGACCGTGATGACGGCCTCGGTGATCTTCTCGCCCAGGTACGCCTCGGCGTCCGCCTTCAGCTTCTGCAGGATCATCGCGCTGATCTCGGGCGGCGTGTAGGCCGTGGACCCGTCCGCGAGCACGACCTTCACGCCGTCGCTCTTCGCGTCGCGCTCGACCTTGTACGGCACGAGCCCCTTCGAGCGCTGGACCTCCGGGTCGTCCCAGCGCCGGCCCATGAAGCGCTTGATCGAGTAGACGGTGTTGACGGGGTTCGTGATCGCCTGGCGCTTGGCCAGCTGCCCGACGAGGCGCTCGCCGGACTTCGTGAACGCGACGACCGAAGGGACCGTCCGGCCGCCCTCCGAGCTCGGGATGACGGTCGGCTCTCCCCCCTCCATCACCGCGACGACCGAGTTGGTCGTGCCGAGGTCGATGCCGATGATCTTGGCCATGGGTTCAGTGCTCTCCTTCGGGTGCTGCGCCTTCGGGCGACCCACGCCCACCCACGTTGTTGGCGACGGCCACGAGGGAGGGCCGCAGGACCCGGTCCCGCAGCCGGTAGCCGCGCTGGAGCTCCGCGATGACGGTGCCATCGGGAGCCTCTGTCGTTTCCTGGTGCACGACGGCCTCGTGCTCGCGCGGGTCGAACGGCTGGCCGACCGCCTCGATGGCGGTCACGCCCTCCGAGTCGAGGAGCGCTCGCAGCTTGCGCTCGACGAGCCAGATCCCCTCGACCCAGCCCGTCTGCTCGAGCTCGGCCGGCATCGCCTCGAGGGCGCGATCGAAGTCGTCGACGACGGCGAGCAGCTTGCGCAGGAGCGACTCACTGGCCAGCCCAAGCGAGGCCTCCCGCTCCTGGTCGCTGCGCCGCCGGTAGTTCT